>DASVWQ010000360.1:0-10876 GCA_036393135.1 Ktedonobacterales bacterium | reverse complement strand
CGCGCCCGCCGTCGCCGCTCGCCGCTCGCGAGCCTGCCCCGCCGCGCCGCTGACACGGGTGTCCGCCGCGTCACTCCGCCCCGCCTGCCTACCACATTCGTCACAATTGATCGCTCCCGTGCGCCACTGCGCATCTCTCTTTCGCCGCAGACATTGCCCGTTCGTCCTACGTCAAGGCCACCACGCTAGACGACAGACGCTCTGAGTGGTGTACTCTTGCATAGTAACGTACAAGTCGCCCAGAGGATTACGCTTCAGCCGCAAGCGTCCTATTCAAGACACAAAATCACTCAAAGATGGCTGGCCGCTCGCCGCATTCGGGTCTGCGGACGCGATCATGCCCAGGCGACAGAGAGCATATATGCGGAATGATCTGAGTACGGCGACCGACGATCTGACGGTGACCGCAAAACGACCTGCGCTGGCTGGCAGGCAGCCGCCCGCGCCACGTCCACGCCTGGCGCAGTGGGCGCATGACGCGCCGCGCCTCACGCTGGCGCTCACGCTCCTGGCGCTGTGCGTCACCTTCGCGCCAATGCGCCCCGGCGTGACGACCTACCTGCTCTCGGCGGCCCAGGCGCGGGCGGCCCAGCGCTATGACCTGGCGCTGGCGCTCTACGCCGAGGCCCACACGGCCAACACCGCTGACGCACGCCCGCTCTGCGCCAGCGGCGATGTCTACACCCTCCAGGGCGAGACGAAGGCCGCCATCGCCGCCTACCGCGCCTGCGTGACGCTAGCCCCCAGCGACGGCTCGGCGTGGCTGCGGTTGGGCGATGCGCTGGCCAGCGCGAACGACGACGCGGCGGCGGTGAGCGCGTGGCAGCGCGGAGGCGCGGCAGGCGACGTGACGGCGTACTACCGGCTCGCGGAGCGTGCGACGGCGCTGGGGCAGTTCGACGAGGCGGCGCGCTGGTGGGCGAAAGCTCCCAACGACGACATCCAGGCGCAGAGCCATCTGGGACTGCTGGCGCTCGCCCAGGGCGATGTGGTCGCGGCGCGGGCGCATCTCATCGTCGCCAATGGCGCATCGGGCGCGTTCGCCAGCCAACTGCGCGCGGCGGGAGTGTATCAGCTTGTCCTGCGGCCACCGACTTCCGCCGCGGACGAGGTGAACATCGGCTACGCGCTGCTCACGCTGGGCGAGCCAACGCTGGCGCTGGCGCCGCTGCGCCGCGCAGTCCAACTCGCGCCCACCAACGGCGCGGCGCGGGCCTACTACGGCTGGGCGCTCTGGGCGCTGGGCCAGACCTCGGCGGCGCGTCCACAGATCGCGGCAGGCGTCCACTACGACCCGGCGCTGCCCTTCGCGCTCTACGCCGCTGGCGAGGTCGCGCTGGCCGATGGTCAGGCAGGCGAGGCGCTGGCGCGCTTCGAGACGGCGCTGGAGGTCTCG
The DNA here is from genome assembly GCA_036393135.1 of Ktedonobacterales bacterium. Classification (GTDB taxonomy): domain Bacteria; phylum Chloroflexota; class Ktedonobacteria; order Ktedonobacterales; family JADMIN01; genus JAKAIY01. The sequence goes on along the minus strand of DASVWQ010000360.1, from coordinate 9,480 downwards.
CCGCACAATCCAGCGCTGTGGAGCGCGGCGGGCGATGCGGCGCTCGCCAGAGTGGATTACGTGACCGCCAGACTCTCCTACGCCAATGCCGCACAAAACTCAGATGACCCCGCCTACACTATCTCGCTGGTGCGCTTCTACCTCGATCACGGGCTGGGCGCGAGCGATGGGTCGGCGATCCAGGCCGCCATCGCCGCGACACAGCGTTTCCCGAAGAACGAAACACTAGCCTTCCTGCTGGGCCGCCTCTACCTGAGCCAGAGCAACAAGATCGACGCTTTCTACGCCTTTACTACCGCCGCCTCGCTCGACCCGACTGATCCAGGGCCGTGGTTCTATCTCGGAACATACAATGCGAGCGTTGGCAATGTCGTTCCGGCGGTGGTTGACCTGCGCACCGCGCTGGCCCTCCAGCCAACCGGACCCTATGCGAAGCAGGCGCGCAGCGCGCTGGCATCCTATTCCGGCGACACCCTCTGAGCCACACCGACACAGGCCCGTTGGGGAGGCAGGGGACGGAACGAAGTCTGCCATGTGTATTGGCGCGACTCCGTGTGTACAGTAGCCCAATAGTGGTAGAATGGCAATCTAGCTGGCGCCCCCCAATCGCCTCGAAAGTGGGTGGTGGCGTCGGTCAGTCACGCATCTGCCCGAAGGACAGCGTTGGGGGAGGCATGAGGTAATTATGGCGGACGTGTTCGGAGACCGCAACAACCTGTATCCGGATCAGCCCCGGCGCGACCAGCGCCCACAAAGCCCCTACAACGCCCAGGACCCCTTCGGCGGGGACGGCTGGCACGGCGACCCGCGCACTGGCGGCGGAGCAGTCCCACCCACCCAGGCGCCGCTGCCGACCGGGCGCTATGTCACAGACAACCCGCAGTCCCCACCAGTCTACGGCGAGCGCGACACCACCCAGATTGACAGCCCCAAGCGCTTCCACCTCAAGCCCGGCACCGTCTTGCAGAACGGACGCTATATTGTCGAGTCTGTCATCGGGCATGGGGGCATGGGCCACGTCTACCGCGTCGAGGATACGCACCTGAACACCCAGCGCGCCCTCAAGGAGATGATCCCACGCCTGGGCGACCCTGAGGCCGAATTGACAAACTACAAGCGCGAGGCGCAGATGCTGCTTCACCAGGAGCACCCCGGCATCCCGCAGATTTACGACTGGTTCATCGAGTATCATCGCGCCTACATCGTCCTGCACTACATCCCTGGCGAGAACCTGGAGGAGCGCCTCACCGCCACATCGGGCTATCTCACCCAGGAGCAGGTGGGTCAGTGGATGCTGCAACTCTGCCAGATCGTCAGCCACCTGCACGCCCAGCGCCCGCCCATCATCTTCCGCGACATCAAGCCCAACAACATCATCCTCACGCCCGACGGCCGTATCGTGCTCGTAGACTTCGGCATCGCCAAGACCTTCGTGGAAGACAAGGAACACACCAGCGTCGGTACGAATGGCTATGCGCCGCCCGAACAATATCGGGGCCAGGCCGAGCCACGCTCCGACATCTACGCCATCGGCGCGACCATGCACCACCTGCTGACGCGATCCGACCCGCGCAAAGAGCCGCCGTTCACCTTTAGCGAGCGCCCGCCACGCGCGCTGAATCCCGCGATTTCGGAGGAGCTGGCGGCGATCATCATGCGATGCGTCCAGTCCAAGGTCGATGACCGTTACTCCTCGTGCGACGAGCTGGCTCTCGCTATCGAAGGCGCACTCGGCTTGGGGCCTACCAGCGACACCGGGCAATACCGCGCCGCGCGTATCGGCGGCCGCGGCCCGCGCCCGACCTGGTCGCCCCCCAGCGGCCCAACATCATCGCTGCTCAGCCCGGTCACGGCGCAGTGGGCGTTCGAGACGGAGGAGCAGATTCGCGGGACGCCGTATGTGGGGCCAGACCTAGTCTATGTCGGTTCGTATGACAATAACCTCTACGCGCTCGACAAGCGCACTGGCGCACTGCGCTGGAAGTTCCCGACCGAGGGCGGCGTCTGCTCGCGGCCCGTTCTCTGGCGCAATCTCATCGTCTTCGGCTCGGAGGACTTCAACGTCTACGCGCTCGATGCGCTGACTGGCGCTGAGGTCTGGCGCTACCGGACGTGGCACCATGTCCGCTCGTCGCCGCGCGTCTTCCAGGACATCGTGTACATCGGGTCCGACGATGGCTACATGCATGCCATCGACCCTTCCACCGGCAGAATGGTCTGGCGCTTCCAGACCTATCGCGAGGTGCAGTCATCCGCCGCGTTCGCCGACGGTCTGGTGATGTTTGGCTCGCGCGACCACTATTTCTACGGCGTGGACGCGCTGACCGGCGAGAAGAAGTGGGGATACCGCACGCAAGGGCCAGTCATCTCGGCGCCATGCGTCGTGGATGGGCAGGTCTACTTCGGCTCGTATGACTTCTCGGTCTATTGCCTGGAGGCCAAGTCTGGCTGGCGCGCCTGGGAGGAGCGCACCGAGAAGTTCATCATCTCATCACCCACCATCAGTGGCGACCGACTCTACATCGGCTCGACGGATTCCCATCTGTATTGCCTGAACCGCAACACCGGCAAGCGCATCTGGCGCTACAAGGCGGGCAATCAGGTGAACTCAACCCCCACGGTGGCCGCCGGGCAGGTGATCTTCGGCAGTATTGACCGCAACATCTACGCGCTCGACGCACAGGAGGGTAAGCTGCGCTGGCGCTTCGAGACTGACGACATCGTTCCCGGCTCACCAGTGGTCAGCGACGCTATCGTCTACGTGGGCAGCGCCGATCATATGCTCTACGCGCTGCGACCGGGCGGCGCTGGCGCGCAACTATAGCGCGCCAACCCGGCGCCTGGCGCACGAGGTTGCGACGCCAGGCGTACCCCATAGTGTGAGATGACGCGAGTCTCTCAGATAGAAAGATGTGGCATGGACACCCAGGATCCGCAGGATACGCCAGAGGAACACACCACCGGTGTTGGGCAGATCAGCGAGGACGCCGCGCAGGCGGCTAGCCCAGAAACCCCGGCGGATGCGACGGATGCGACGGCCACATCAGACGCTGCGCAGGATGACAGCCTCGCGCCCACTGACCATCTGGTCCTGCGCGACGCGCCGGGGGCGGGAACGCCACTCGCAGTAGGAACCGTCATCGGTGGCTTTCGCGTCACTGGCCTCGCGCCCGACCGCCCGAAAGGCCCAGCCTATTTCGCCGAGGCCGTGGAGGAAGCGCCCGCGTCCGAGGAAGAACTGCCCGGTGTGCGCCATGTCATCCGCGAACTGGCGGGCGGCGTCCACGACCACCTGGCCCACATCGTGGCGATGGGCATCCGGCATCCGGCGCTGCTGGCGCCCGTGGCGCTGGCGCGCGAGCAGGGTCGTCTCTTCCTCATCTCGATGGAGGTCGCTGACGAGGAGGGCAACCCTGTGCCGCCGATGAGCGTGGGCGAGCGACTACGCGCGGTGGACGCCCTGCGCGCAGGCATCGAGCTGGCCGATGCGCTCGCACTGATGCACCGCAACGGCCTGGCGCACCTGCATATCTCGCCTGAACTGGTCACACTGTATCAGGGGCGTATCTATCTCGGCGGTATCGAAGAGGCGACCAACGCCGCCACCGACGATGAACAGTCGCAGCCGCTCTTCGCCCGCGACGCCAACTTCCTGGCGCGCACGATGGGCCTGATCGGCGGCGTCGTGGACACTCCCGCGCTGGACGAAGAATCGAGCGCGCAGCGCAGCCTTCGCGAGATTGCGCTGCGTGGCGAGGCGGGGACCTTTACCAAAGCTGAGGAGCTGGCGGAATCCTTCGCGCTAACCTTGCAGGCGCTGGCCTCGGCGGGCGCCGAGATGGGCGCCGACCTGCGCTCCGTGCGGCTGATCGTGACGGCGGACGCGGTATCGAGCGTGGGCCTGGTGCGGGCCGCCAACCAGGACGCCTATGGCATCGCCGTCTTCAATGTCCACGATGACGCCGCCGCCGATGCGCCGGTGGGCGTGTTCCTGGTGGCCGATGGCATGGGCGGCGAGGCGCATGGCGAGATCGCCAGCCGCCTGGTGGCTCGTGTGGTGACAGCTGAAATGACCCGCCAGTTCACCATTCCCGTCTCGGTCTGGCCCGCCCAGCTCGCGCTGGACGCGGCGACGGCGGTGGATACCGCGCCGCGCCTCTCGCTGGCGCAGGCGCTGGAGGCCGCCGTCAAGGAGGCGAATCGCCAGACCCGCGTGTTTGGCGCGCGGTTGCAGGCGACCACAGGCTCGACCGTGACAGCGCTGGCCATCGCCGGGGCGCGGGCGGCCATCGCGCACCTGGGCGACAGCCGCGCCTACCTGCTGCGCGATAGCCAGCTCCTGCAACTGACCGAGGACCACTCGCTGCTTGCCAAGATGGAGGCGATGCGACATCCGCTGCTGGAGGACCCCAGCTTTCTGGTGCCACGCAGCGTCCTCTATCGCTCAGTCGGTCAGGAAGACGACGTTACCCCGGATCTGATGGAGTTTGTCATCGCGCCCGGCGACCGCATCACGCTCTGCAGTGATGGGCTGTGGGACGAGCTGGCGCCGGAGGTGATTGGCCAGGCAATGGCGGCGGCCAGCTCGCCACGCGCCTGCGCCACCGAGCTGGTGACGCTCGCCAACGCGGCAGGCGGCAACGACAATAGCACGGCGGTCGTCATCTTCGTCGAGGCTGAACCGGAGGACTCCGCGATGGCCACCCGCGCCGAGGCGAATGGCGGCGCGTCCAAACGTCCAGACGCGACCACGCCGCCCGACGCGGGCGACCTGCCAGACGCCACCGCCCACTAGGTGGCCTAGCCACATGCGCGCGAGCCACTGAATAAGGGGAAGTGAGCTTGCTTCCAAACTACTACGTCATCCTGGGGGTTGCGGCCAGCGCGACCCCTGAAGAAGTGCGCCAGGCCTATCGCCTGCGCGCCCGCGAGGCCCACCCTGACGCACGGCCAGACGACGCCGGAGCAGCCGCGCGCTTCAAACTGATCGCCGAGGCCTATCGCATCCTCGCCAATCCAGAGGAACGGCTGGCCTACGACGCGCAACTGCGGATGCTGGCCGCCACCGACGAGGCGGACCAGCGCCCGCACACGCCCGCGCCGCGCCGCCCGCAGCCAGAGTTGGCCATGCGCACGCTGCCCGGCGCCGATGCCATCGGCCCGCTGGCCCAGCCAACGCGCTTCTACCTGCTGGCCGAGCTAGCGCCTGCGCCCGAAAGTGTCGCGCCATGGACACAGCCGCTCCATCTCGCCGTGCTGCTGGACCGCTCCAGCTCGATGCACGGGCCAAAGATCTTCGAGTCCAAGCGCGCGGTCAAGGCGCTGCTCGGCCTGCTCGATGGCGATGACCGCGTGACGCTGCTGGCCTTCGATGACCGGCCAGAGACGCTACTCGACGGCGCGTCGCCGGTCGGCGCGGTCGGCGCGGGCATGCGGCTGGACGCCCTCACCACGCGCGGCGCCACGCAGCTCGCCCCCGCCCTGGACATCGCCGTCAACGCGCTCCAGAACGACATCACATCCGGGCGGCTGGGCGCGCTGCTGCTCATCACCGATGGCCGCACGTATGGCGACAATGACCAATGCTTGCTGCTGGCGGAGCGCGCTCGCCTGCTGGGCGTCCCGATCCTCTGCTTCGGGCTGGGGCTGGAGTGGAACCGTGAGCTGCTCGACAGCATGGCGGCGACCAGCGGAGGCTCCTGCGCCTTTGTCGAAGACCCCGCCCGCCTGACCGCGCTGCTGGAGGATACGGTGGGCCACTTGCGGTCCACGCTCGCCTCGAACGTCCGCCTCTCGTTCGCCCCGGCCTCTGGCGTCAGCGTCCTGCGCGCTTCAACCGTGGCGCCGAAGCTGGCGGATGTCTTCAGCGGGGCATACACTCCAGGTGAGCGGATCGAAGTCAGATTCGGCGCGCTGACCGCCGACCGCGACGCCGAGAGCGTGATTGCGCTGTGGGAACTGCTGCTCGATCCTCGCGCCCTCACCAGCGACGCCGCCACCCGCACGATCATCCTGGGCGGCGTCGCGGCTGACTGGTCGCATGGACGCGAAAGCATGATGATCACAGGCCATGTCGATGAGCCAGCCCTCGCGCCGCTCCGGCGTGAGCCGGGGCTGGGGCCAACTGAGCCAGAAGTTCGCCTGGCGCTTGAACTGCTAACGGCCTATCGGCTGAACGCGCGGGCCGACCAACTGGCCAGCGCCGGCTCACCGAAGGAGGCGGCGGCGGCGCTGACGACCTCAGCGCTCCGTCTGCGCGCGGCGGGCGACGCGCGGCGGGCGGACGACGCCCAGCAGGCGGCCTCATCGCTGCTGGCGGCGCAGGACGATGGCCCCACAGCGGCCCTGCGCGCCAAATACGCTGTGCGCAACGCCAGCCAGTTTCACTATCTGCGCCACAACCTGCGCACACCTTACAACGACAGCGCCACGCCCTGATACCGGGCGCCAGCGCAAGGAGATACCACCATGAGCGCTCCCCTCCTCCATGAGAATCGCTATGACCTCGCCGGGCGCGTCGCGCTCGTCGCGGGCGCCAGCGGCGCGCTGGGCGAGGCGGTCTGCCTGGCGCTGCTGGGCGCGCAGGCGCAGGTCGTCGGGCTGGTCTCGCGCGACGACGCGGGCTGGCAGGCGCGGTTGCGCGGGCAGGCGGGCGGAGACGCGGCGCGCCTCAGCTTCGCCGTGGGGGACGCGCGCGACGAGCGGTGGGTCAGCGAGCAGGTGGCCGAGGTCGTGCGGCAGACCGGACGCCTGGACATCCTCGTCAACGCCATCGGCGGGTATACTGGCGGGCAGGCTGTCACAGAGTTGGAGGCGGCGACCTTCGAGCGTATGCTGGAGCTGAACCTACGCCCGACCTTCCTGCTCTCGAAGTACGCGGCGCGAGAGATGGCGCGCAACCAGTGGGGACGGATCATCAATGTCTCCTCGCGCGCGGCGGTCAGCGGGCGACGCAACGCCTCGGCCTATGCCATGGCTAAGGCTGGTGTGGTCACGCTGACCGAGGCCCAGGCGGAGGAGACGCGCGACCACGGCGTCACCGTCAACGCCGTGCTGCCCAGCATCATCGACACTCCGACCAATCGCGCCGCCATGCCCAACGCCAACTTCGACCGCTGGCCCACACCAGCCGCCATCGCGCGAGTCATCGCCTTCCTCGCCAGCGACGACGCCGCGCTCATCAGTGGCGCCAGCATCCCCGTCTACGGGCGGGCCTGAGCGCCGTCACGCCGAGCCTGCGTCGCGGATCGCGGACCAGACCCGTTCCGGGCGCAGCGGCATATCGAGGGTGGTGACGCCGAGCGGCTCCAGCGCATCCAGCGTCGCGTTCACAATGGTCGGCGGCCCCGCGATGGTCCCAGCTTCGCCCACGCCCTTCGCGCCGAGTGGATTGCCAGGGGCGGGCGTCTCGACGCTCTCCAGCGTGAAGGCGGGGAGCTGACTGGCCTTGGGCAGCGTGTAGTCCAGCAGGGAGCCAGTGAGCATCGGCCCATCCTGGGCGTACAGGATCTCCTCATAGAGCGCCTGGCTGATGCCCTGGGCCAGCGAGCCATGACCCTGAGCCTCGGCGAGATAGTGGTTCAGGATACGGCCAGCGTCATCCACCGCCACATAGCGCAGGACGCTGACCTCGCCGGTATCGGTGTCCACCTCGACCACCGCGATGTGCGCGCCCGACGAGAAGGTCAGGCCGGGTGGCGTGAATGACCGCCAGGCCGCCAGCCCCTCGATGGCGACGCCATTAGCCGGGTTCGGCGCCTCATGTTCGATCAGGTCGGGACGCCGTTCGACGGCGCTCGCCAGCGCGCCAAGTGTCATACCGTGGCCTGGGGCGCCCCGCACCGTGACCTGTCCATCCGCGACTTCCAGGTCTTCTGGCGCAGCTTCGAGCGTATCAGCGGCAAGCTTCACCACCTTCTCGCGCAGAGCTTGCGCCGCCAGCAGCGTCGCCGAGCCGGAGGTCTGCGTGATGCGGCTGCCAAATGTGCCAATGCTGTACCCTGGCAATGCGGAATCATTCATCTCGACCTCAACCGAGGAGGCCGGGACGTTGAACACCTGCGCGGCAATCTGCGCGAGCGCGGTGAAGTGGCCCTGGCCATTGGTCGCAACGCCAGACTGGACGAGCAGCGCGCCATCGGGACGGATGCGTATGGTGGCGGCTTCCTGAGGCTCGTCCGGACCTGCGATCTGGCCGCCTGTAATCTCAACGAAAGTAGTGACGCCGATGCCGAGCGCGCGTCGGTCGTTGCGCTCCCGCCGCTCTTGCTGGCGCTCGCGCCAGCCCGCGTAGTCCGCCAGGGCCAGCGCCTTGTCGAGCGCAGCCTGGTAATTGCCGCTGTCGTAGACCGCGCCGGTGGGCGTGGTGTAGGGGAACACGTCAGGCGCAAGCAGGTTGCGGCGGCGCACCTCCACAGGGTCGAGATCTAGCTCGTGGGCGACGCGATCCATCACGCGCTCCACGATGTAGGTGGCTTCCGGGCGTCCGGCGCCGCGATAGGCGCTGGTGGGCGGCTTGTTCGTCAGCGCGCCGACAATCTCCGCCGCGACCGCTTCGATGCGGTATGGCCCACACAGCATGCGCGCAGTGAATAGCGGAAGCACCGGCCCGATGCCATAGAGGAACGCGCCCAGGTCGGCAATCGTCCGCGCGCGTAACCCCAACACCCGCCCCTCCGCCGTGTAGGCCGCCTCGACATAGGTGATCTGGCCACGTCCGTGGACCTGAGCTTGCAGGTTCTCACTGCGGTCCTCGATCCACTTGACAGGCCGGGCGTGACGGACGGCGAGGAACGCCGCGACGATCTCCTCGCCAAGCAGGCTGACCTTCGTGCCAAAGCCACCCCCGACGTCGGCATTAACCACATGGATCGCGGCGAGCGGAAGGCCCAGCGCGCTGGCGAGCTGCTCCCGCGCGCCAAAAATACTCTGCGAGGAGAGCCAGGCCGTCAGCATCCCTGTCTCAGGGTCGAAGTCGAACAGGCAGGCGCGCGGCTCCATTGGGCTGGCAGCGACACGCTGGTTGACCAGACGCAGCGAGACAGAGCCGCTGGCCTGTGCGAACGCCGCGTCGATGTCGCCACCGCCAAACGGGATGCGATAGGCGGTGTTCGCGTCAACGCCAGCATACAGCGCTGGCGCGTCGGCGCGGATCGCCTCCTCTGGGTCAGTGACGGCGGCCAGCGGCTCGTAGTCCACCTGGACGAGCAGGCGCGCATCAGCGGCGATAGCGGGATTCTCGGCCAGCACGACGGCGACGGGATCGCCAACGTAGCGCGCGGCGTCGGTCGCCAGCGGGTATCGCTCGGTGCGCGCCATCCCTGGCATGGGCATACCTGACAGCGGCGGCAGGTCACTGGCAAGCTCGGCGCCCGTATGGACCGCAACAATCCCGGCGGTCGCGGCGGCTTGCCCGGTATCGATGGCGGCGATGCGCGCGTGCGCGTAGGGGCTGCGGACGACGACCATGCTGAGAGGAGC
>DASVWQ010000359.1:0-3778 GCA_036393135.1 Ktedonobacterales bacterium | reverse complement strand
CGGATCAGTGGTCAGCATCCTGATTACCATCATCACGGTGGTGGCCTTCCACACGAGCCAGCTCTTCGATACGAGCGGCATGCTCGACCCCAACCACTCACACGGATTCATCGGCTTCCTCGCCTTCCTCGTCGGCGTCATTGGCTCGCTGCTGGCGCTACTGGCGCCCGGGACTGGCGGCGTCCTGCTGCTGATCGGCGGGCTGGCGATGCTCTATGTCGCGGGCGTTTGGGGGATCATCCCGCTCGTCATCCTGGGGATCGCGGCGCTGATCGCGTTCGCCGACCGCTCGCGCGCCCGCGCCTGAGGCGCGCCGAGAACCTGACGCTGTGGAGCGCAAAGTCAGGATTGTTCTTCCGCCTGCGCGCTGGCCCGCCTGCGCCGGGGCTTCGGCTCCGGGGCGATGGGCGCGGGGTCGAACTCGCTGACGGCGGGCGCGTATTCTTCCTCGCGCGGCGCCTCGCCTGTCGCGCTCTGCCGCTGGGGCGAGCGCGGGCCGGGCGCGATCTCGACCGCGCCAAAGAGCGTCTCCTGCTTCACGCTGAGCCGCCCCTGATGCCACATCTCCAGCACGGCGAGGAAGGTCACGACCACCGCGAAACGTGAGGTCGCCGTCAGCAGCGCCTCCTCCAGCGTCACGCGCCCGCGCTCGGCCAGCAGCCGCTCGACCTCCTCGATCTTCTCAGCCACTGTCACCAGCGGCAGCGGCAACTGCTCCGGCTGGGAGAAGCGCTGCTCCGTCAGCACGCGCTTGAAGACCGCCGCAAGCGCGTTGACGTTCAGACCGACCAGCTTGGGTGGCGCCCACGAGAGCATCAGGTCGGCGTCCACCAGGCGTGTCGCGCGGCTGAAGCTCTGGAGGCCCGCCAGCTCGCGCGCCCGCAGCGACCGTGCGATCTCGCGGGCGAGCTGGTACTCGCGTAGACGCTGGGCCAGCTCCTCGGCGTCGTCCAGCGGATCATCCTCGTCCTCGGCGTCCTGGCGGGGCTGGCGCGGCAGCAGGCTGCGCGACTTGATGAGCAGCAGCCGCGCGGCCATCGCCACGAACTCCGCCAGGCGCGGCAGCGGCGGCTCATCCCACACGCGCAGGTAGGCCACGAACTGATCGGTGACGGCCACCAGCGAGACGCTGGTAATCTCCATCTGATTCTTCTCGATCAGGTTGAGGAGCAGATCGAGCGGGCCATCGAAGCCGGGGAGATGAACGGTGTACGGCGCGACCTCCTCATCGTCGGGGGCCAGCGCGGCGGTCAGCGGGAGCTGCGTCGGCGTAGCGTCGTCCGGCGGGGACGCGAATGTGCCGCGTGTCTGGCTCATGGCTTCGCGCCTCCCAATCCGCCGAATATCTTTGTTATCGCTCGCTGCCTCCATTCTACGAACGCCCGTCAGATACGGTCAAAACGCGGCGCCAACCGGGCTAAGGCAGATGGGGTGGGTATACGCGCCGCGACCTGAACTGCCCGCTAGCCAGCGCGCCAGATTCAGCGTATGCTAGGGAAAGGGCGCAATGTGACAAAAGTCGCATCGCGGCCCGCTGAAAGCACATTGTCAGACTCAGCTCAGTCGTTGTCGCAAGGCCAACCTGTCTGGGAAAACCCTCATCGATAGAAAGGCGTCAGAGGACGAGGGCGCGCTCAGCTCGAACCAGCAACCCGTGAGCCGGATCTGTTCTCAGGTACAGGAGGCAAACGCCATGCAGGTATCTGGCGACACAGCGGCTTCGCGCCGACCCACTGCTCAGGGCGGAGCGGGACTCTGGCAGCGCTTCATCCACGCGATGAACGAGGATGAACGCGACACGACCAACGGCGAGTTGAGCGACTTCACCACCACTCCGCGCGTCATCTTCATCACCGCGCTAGCCGTGGTCATCGGCGCCGCCAGCGCCGTCATCTCGCTGCTGCTGCTGCGGGCCATCGGCCTCTTCACGAACCTCTTCTTCTTCCAGCGCTGGAACTTCGCGCTGGTCTCGCCAGCAGGGAACAAGCTGGGCCTGCTGGAGGTCATCATACCGGTCGGGGGCGGCATCCTCGTCGGACTCATGGCGCGCTACGGCTCGGAGCGCATTCGCGGGCATGGCATCCCGGAGGCCATCGAGGCGATCCTGGTCAATGGCAGCCGCGTCGAGCCAAAGGTCTCGGTGCTGAAGCTGGTCTCCTCCGCCATTTCGATTGGCTCTGGCGGCCCGTTCGGCGCTGAGGGGCCAATCATCGTGACGGGCGGCTCGTTTGGCTCGATGATCGCGCAACTCTTCCGCCTGGCCAGCGTCGAGCGCAAGACGCTGCTGGTGGCGGGCGCGGCGGGCGGCATGTCGGCCACCTTCGGCTCGCCGGTCGCGGCGGTGGCGCTGGCCATCGAGGTGCTGCTCTTCGAGTGGAAGCCGCGCAGCCTGCTGCCGGTCATCGCGGCCAGCGCCACGGCGGCGGCGGTGCGCTACTACATCATCGCGCCACCACCGATCTTCCCGATGACGGCCAGCGCGCCAACCCTCGGCCTGGGCGGCTACGCGGGCTGCCTGCTCGTCGGGCTGCTGGCCAGCGTCCTCGCCATCTTCCTGACCGAGGCGATCTATCTGATCGAAGACGGCTTCCGCAAGCTGCCAATCCACTGGATGTGGTGGCCCGCGATTGGCGGGCTGGTGGTCGGCGTCGGCGGGCTGATCTATCCGGCGGCGCTGGGCGTGGGCTATGGCTCCATCGCCTCCATGCTGCGCGGGAACATCACCCTCCAGGTCATTCTTGGCTTCCTGCTGGTCAAGAGCATCATCTGGATCGTCTCACTGGGGTCTGGCACCTCTGGCGGCATCATAGCGCCGCTGCTGCTGATGGGCGGCGCGCTCGGCGGACTAGAGGGCCTGTTCTTGCCGCACGCGGGGCTGGGCTTCTGGCCGCTGGTGAGCATGGCCGCCGTGCTGGGCGCCGCCATGCGCGCCCCGCTCACGGGCATCATCTTCGCCTTCGAACTGACCCATAACGTCAACGCGCTGATCCCGCTGATGATCGCCGTAGGAATCGCGCATATGGTGATGGTGCTGGCGCTGCGCCGCTCCATCCTGACCGAGAAGGTCGCGCGGCGCGGCTTCCATGTCAGCAACGAGCTACAGGTGGACCCGCTGGAGCGCATGCTGGTGCGCGAGGCGATGACCACGAATATCGTCGCGCTGCCCGCCCACGCCTCGGTGGAGGAACTGGCGCGCTCGATCACCGCCGGCGAGCATCCGCGCGGGCAGACGCTCTTCCCGGTCATCGACGACCACAGAAGCCTTGTCGGCGTACTGATGCGCTCAGATATCGAGCGGCTCACGGAGCCAGACATCAGCGAGGATGGCGCGCGGGACGGCGAAAGGCCCGTCACCGTCGAGGAGCTGGTGAAACGCCATCCGGTCGTCGCCTATCCCGATGACACGCTGCGTGTGGCGGTCAACCGGATGACCGAGACGGGGTATACCCGCCTGCCGGTGGTGGAGCGCGAGCATCCCGACAAGCTGCTGGGGCTGGTCGCGCTGAACTCCCTGCTGAAGGCGCGGCTGCGCAACCTGGAGGAGGAGCGGCGCCGCGAGCGCATCCTGCGCATCCACCTTTTCACTCCCGGCGAGGGGCGCGAGCAGCTCATCGACCAGCCCATCGAGGAGGCGGACGATGCGGACGACGCCCGCGACGCGACGCCCACGCCAGACACAGAGGCGTCCGAATCCACCGAGACACCGTGAGCCAGAGCGCGCAGCGAGGGGAGAGAGCGACATGCGCTATATTGCGTTCCTGCGGGGCATCAACGTCGG
>DASVWQ010000358.1:0-27914 GCA_036393135.1 Ktedonobacterales bacterium | reverse complement strand
CTGGGCGACGCCGCGCGGGTCAGCGAGATCATCGCGCGGCTGCTCGCCAACGCCGCCACCCACACTCCCGCCGAGCGCACGATCACCCTGGCTGTGCGCCAGACACAGGGCTGGGCGCGCGTCGAGGCGCGCGACGATGGCACGGGCATCGCGCCGCGCGACCTGCCGCACATCTTCGAGCCATTCTATCGCGGGGCCAGCGCGCCGACGCCTGGAGCGCCCGCTGCGGTCGGGCTGGGGCTGGGCCTCACCATCGCGCGCGGCCTCGTCCAGCGGCAGGGCGGCGAGATCGGTGTGGACGCGCCGCCGGGGCAGGGCGCGACTGTCTGGTTCACACTCCCCCTCGCCCCGCGCAACTGAGTCAGCGCCGCATCCGCATATTTGACGATGCTGGAGAGGCGGCGCTACAATCCTGAACGGCGGCGCAGTGGAATATTCCAGCGTCGCCGTGACCAGACCGTTGACACGAGCAGCTTGCCGACCCAAGGAGAATAGACCCCATCATGGCAGACGAAAGCGCATCCTTTACCAAGACGCTGCAAGTCGGAGACGAGGCCCCCGATTTCACCCTCAACAACGCTACCGGCGAGGGTACCGTGACGCTCAGCTCGTTCCGCGGCCAGAAGAATGTCGTGCTGGCGTTCTTTCCCTATGCCTTCAGCGGGACGTGCTCGGCGCAGATGCCCTCCTACGAAGCGGAGCTGGAGCGGTTCCGCTCGTATGACTCCGAGGTCATCGGCATCAGCGAAGACTCGCGTCATGCGCTCGCTGCGTGGGCCAAGCAGATCGGCGTGACGTTCCCGCTGCTCACCGACTTCTATCCGCAGGGCAAAGTGGTCGATGCCTACGGCGTGCGGCATCCTGGCGGCATGGCCGAGCGAGCGCTGATCGTGGTGGACAAGCAGGGCAAGATCGCCTGGATCCAGGTCCATCGCCCCATCGGCGAGGTTCCCGATAACGAGGAGCTGTTCGAGGTCCTGCGCAAGGTCAGCTAGACGCGCCGTGAAGCCGGAGGATCATCCGCATGCCAATGTCACGGCGCTGCATCCCGTATACTCCGCGCCGCCGCGAACTGCGCGAGACGACATTTGCGCTCGTCACGACGGCGGGCGTCCACTTGCGCGCGCAGGAGCCATACGATCTGGCGGGCGACAACTCCTGGCGGGTGATTCCCGGCGACGTGGCGCGCGATCAGCTCATGGTGACGCATGAGCACTACGACCACCGCCACGCCGACCAGGACATCAACTGCGTCTTCCCGATTGATCGGCTGCGCGAGCTGGCGGACGAGGGTATCATCGGCGGCGTCGGCGAGAAGCATCTCGGCTTCATGGGCTATACCCAGCATCTCCGCGACCTCTACGAGCGCGCGGCGCCGGAGATGGCTAAGATCGTCGAGCGGTCGCGCGCCGACGCGGTGCTGCTGACGGCTGGCTGACCGCTTTGCCATCGCACGGTCGTTGCGATTCAACGCGAGATCGAGATGCTGGGCCTGCCCACCGTCCTCATCACCCTGCTGCCGAAAGCCTCGGCTGAGATGGGGCCGCCGCGCGCCATCCATCCCGTCGGCTTCACGCTGGGCGACCCGCTGGGGCTGCCCGACCGCCCCGACATCCAGCGCGCCGTGCTGCTCGACGCGCTGCGCCGCTGGGAGACGCGCGAGGAGCCAGGCCACATCTGGGAGCTGGAGTACCCCGCCTACACGCCCGACCCCGCCATCACCAACAACGGCGAGATCATCCGCGAATAGTCCCTTGCATGCGGGCAAAGATTGGCCCCGGCGCGCACATCCTCAGCGCAGGATGCCGCTACCGGGGCCGCAATGTGTTCGCCGGGCAGGCGCGCTATGCGACGCTAGGGCGCGTGGGCCGCCGAGAGCGTGTCGTCGAGATCAGCGCGGGCCTCCGACGCAGGCGCGCCTGTCTCGATGGCGACGCCACCCTTGCGCGCCTGGCGATAGACCACCCGCGGGCGCTTGACCGGCGCCGCTGTCAGATCGTCTATCTGCGCCTGCAGCCAGGTCTTCGCGCTCTCGCGCTCCAGGATCGCGCGCAGCCCCGCCGCGCGGCGGCGCCGCTCGCGTGCGGGCATTTCCAGCGCGGCTTCGAGCGCATCGCTGATCGCCTCGATGTCGATCGGCGGCACGCCCAGCGCATACTGGCCAAGCTGCTCGTAGGCCCCCGCCGTCCGCGAGAGGACGATCACGCCCGCCCGTTGGTTGAGCAGCGCGCCCTCCTTCACCACCAGGTTCATGCCGTCCAGCAGCGGATTGACCAGCAGCGCGTCATATTCGCGCATGCAGGCCAGCGCGCGGGCGCGGTCATTGCCAAAGACGGCGATGATCGGCTGCCAGGTCGCGGTCCCGTACTTCTCGTTGATCCGCTCGATGGTCTTGCGCGTCTCGCGCATCACCGAGCGGTACTCCGCCAGCCCCTCGCGCGAGGGCACCAGCAGCGCCACGAATGTCACCCGCTCGCGCAGCCGCTTGCGCCGCTGGAGCAGCCGCTCGTAGGCCTGGAAGCCCGCGACGATGTTCTTGGTCGGCTCCACGCGGTCCACCCGCAGGATGATCTGATGGCTCGGCGTCGGGCGGGCGCGGGCGAGCAGGCGCTTCGTCTCGCGGCTGGCATGGCCATCGGCCTGCGCGAAGACTTCATCGGGCGAGACGGCGATGGGATAGACGCGCACGCTGACGCGGCGGTCGTCCACCAGCAGCGCGCCGACCTCGCCAGACGCCGCCTTGACGCTGGCGCTCTCGCTCAGGAACCGCTGCGCGCCATCCAGGAAGTTGCGCGCGTCGCGCTCCGTCTGGAAGCCAACGATGTCGTTGGCCGCCAGCCCCTCGAAGATCGCCCGCGTCATCGCCTCCGGCGCCAGCTCCCAGTAGCGCGCGTCGGGCCAGGGGATATGTACGAAGTGGGCCAGCCGCGCCCATACCACCCGCTCGCGCACGATGCGTGGAGCGAGGTAGAGGTGATAGTCCTGGAACAGCACAGGCGTGTCGTCGCCCGCCAGCTCCAGCTCGGCGATCACGGCGTCAGCGACGGCCTCGTTCACCACCTTGTAGCCCTCCTCCCAGTTCTTCATCAGATGGGGGGAGAGCGGACGCGTCGTCGGTTGCAGCAGGTAGTGCTGGATGAACCAGAGCGCCTTGTTGCTCACGCCGTTATAGGCGCGGCGATAGGCGTCGGCGGTCGTCGCGACCAGGCGCAGGGAGATATTTGGCCACTCGCGCAGCGGAGCGGCGCGTTCCTCGCCGCGCGCGATGGCGCGCTCGGCGTCGGTCATAGCGACGGAGACCCACGTCACCGGGCGATCCTGGGCGGCGCTGAGCAGGCCACTCACGACGCCGCCAGCGCCGGGATGGCTCACCACGCGCCCCGTCCTGGGGTCTCTGGTGTAGCTCATCGGGCCACGATTACTGGCGATGATGATGCGCTGGCTCTCGTCCTGCCGCTGGGAATGTGACAGTCGTCCCGATACTTGGCCGCGTATATCGCTAGCTCGCGCCGCGCGAATCGGTGGGTGCGTTGTGGTTGTCTTGCGCTTCGTTCCTCCCTGAGCGGGTGTCCAGGTCATGCTTCCTCCTAACTCGCCGGGTCGGTCTTTCCGCCTCTTAGTGTGTCATATCGTCCTGAACTGGCGCTGAATCGTATATGAGAAAACTCTAAGAACCTGAGATGATGGCCGGATAGTCCAAAATGCAACCTGCTCCGGGACATGACTGGACTGGCGGGGAGAAGTGACATACCACCAACCGCCAGTCCAGCGCTGTCAACCAGGTTTAGCCGATAGGGGCGCTCAGGGATGTGGCTGCGACACCTGATAGCACGCCACATCATACTGCGAGACGGCGGCGCCGCTTCTGGCTCTGGTCGCCGAGACGCCATTGCCCGCGTAGACCGAGCCGGCGATCCCACCGTTCTCGTTAAACGCCGCCCCACGTGCGGACGCCGCGTTTCCCGGCTCGTTGGGCGCCGTCGAGCTGAGACAGGTCTGCGATGGCTGGCCCGTCCCGCTGGGATTCGCGGCGGCGAGCGCTACCCCGCCGGTTGAGCCGAGCAGGGCTGCGACGAGCGCGCCCACCGCAAGCAGACGCTTCATCCTTTGTCTCCTTCTGATCCACAGGCTTTCGCCTGCCAATACGGGACTTTGACGTTATGTCAAAACCCTACCGGGAGATACGCGGCGGGTTACAGGTAATATGGGAGGCCGGGCATTCCTCTACAGCCTCCACAGATGGCCCCTCTGTCGCCCGAATCCACCCTGTCTGTGTGGTGTGGCGTACAATGCATGAGACAGCGGGGCGCGCTGTGCGGCGAGACCAAGGATGCAGCGCGCGAAAGGACGAGACTGCGACATGAAAGCCCATATCCTGGTCGTTGACGATGAGCCGCGCATTACCGCCATGTGGCGACGGGCGCTGGCGTATGAAGGGTACACGGTCGATGTGGCCCGTTCTGGCGCGGAGGCGCTGCAGAAGGCGGTAGAACATCAGCCCGACCTCTACATCCTCGATGTGATGTTGCCAGGCATGACGGGCCTGGATCTGTGCGCGCGTGTGCGCCAGTCAGGTGATCAGTCACCGATCCTGATGGTGACGGCAAAGGATGCCGTGACCGACCGCGTGAAGGGTCTGGATACCGGGGCGGATGACTATCTGGTGAAGCCCGCGCAACTGACCGAGCTACTGGCGCGCGTGCGGGCGTTGCTGCGGCGCCGCAACCCGGAGCAGGCCGAGAAACTGCGTTTCGCTGATCTGACGCTGGACACTGGCGCCCGCGAGGCCCACCGTGGGCAGCGCCAGATCGATCTCTCCACCACGGAATACGAGTTGCTCCAGCTCTTTATGCGCCGCCCGCGCCAGGTACTGACCCGTGACATCATCATGGATCGTGTTTGGGGCTACGATTTTGGCGGCGCATCAAACGTGCTGGAGGTCTATGTCGGCTACCTGCGCAACAAGCTGGAGGCCGATGGCGAGCCGCGCCTGCTGCACACTGTGCGCGGGGCGGGCTATGTGCTGCGCGAGAAGACCGAGAGCGACGCGGCGAAGGGTGACTCCGGCAAGTCCGAAGTGGTCAAGAGCGACTCGGCGAAGAGCTAGCGAGACCGCGCAGAGGCGGAGGCAGAGGCTCAGGCGGAGGCTCATATGGCAAGCGAACAATCCCCGGCGCAAGCGCCCACGCGACGCTCGAATACCGCGCCGTTCCTGCGCATGCGCCTCTGGCTGGCCGAGCATCTCTCCATCCGCCGCCGCCTCACCCTCTGGTATGCGCTGCTGCTGATCACGCTGCTGGGGCTGGTCTCCAGCGTCACGTTCACTGTGGCCCAGAACCAGATTCAGAGCAACCTGAACACCGACATCCGCATGCGCGCCATCGCTGTAGCCAACGCCCTCCAGCACGAGCAATACACCTCGGCGGGCGGCTCGACCGTGCTGCCGACCGCGACGACGACGCCCGGCATCGTGACCGCGACGCCCGGCGCCAGCCCGACCACCGCGCCGACCGCCGCCACAACGCCCAACGCGACACCCGACGCGAAGAACGGCGCGAAGAACGGCGGCGCCACGCCGACGCCCGTGACGACGCCAGACCCCGCCACCAGCGCGGCGATCCAAAAGCAGCTTACGCTGACCGTGCCAGATGTGCTGGGGCGCCTCGATCTGGGCTTCGAGGTGCTCGACACCGCCGGACGCCTGAAATATCTGGCGCCCTCACTCAATGGCCAGTCGCTGCCCATCAACTACGCGGTGGTCAACGGCGCGCTGCGGGGCGCTCCGGGGTCCTATTCCACCTCAGCGGATGGTGTCCTGCTGGCGGTCTACGCCCAGCCGATCATCCTCTCGACACATGCGAGCGGGCGGGCGCCGGGCAGCGGGCCGACCGCGACGCCCAGCGCCCCCAACGTCCAGGCGAGTTCCGGGCAGGTTGTCGGCGTGGTGCTGGTGGCCAAGTCGCAGCAGGATGTCAATAACGCCCTCGGCACACTGGGGCGCATTCTCCTCGTCGCCGACCTGGTGGCCATCGTCATTGCGCTGCTGATTGGCTGGCTAATCGCCGAGACGAGCCTGCGCCCGATCGCCACCATCACCCGCACAGCCAACGCCATCGCCCGCGACGCCAGCGCGGCGGGGCTGGGAACGCGCGTCACCTATCGCGGCGCGAAGGATGAGGTAGGTGAACTGGCCTCCACCTTCAACGAAATGCTGGCCTCGCTGGAGCAGGTCGCCGACGCCCAGCGCCAGTTTGTCGGCGACGCCTCGCACGAGTTGCGCGCCCCACTGACCACTATTCGCGGCGCCCTGGAGATGCTGCGCCAGCCCGATCTCACCGAGCAGGACCGCGCCGAGATCGTGGACGACGCCTATGTCGAGGCCGAACGGATGTCCGCGCTGGTGGGCGATCTGTTGCTGCTGGCGCGCGTGGACGCCGCCTCGGCCAGCCACGGCGTCCGCGCGACCCTGCTGGATGAGCAGCTCTCCGGTCGGCGCGAGGCGGTCGAGATGGACCAGTTCGTGATGGAGTTGTTCCGCGCCGGACAGACGCACCTGCGCGCCTTGCGCAAGCAGACGCGCCTCGCGGTGACCGATATCGCGCCAGTGACGGTGATGGCCGACCCCGGCCAGCTTCGCCAGCTTGGCATGATCCTGCTCGATAACGCCATCAAATACACGCCGTCGGATGGGCAGATCCGCCTGGCTGTGGCGCAGAGCGGCCCGAACGCCATCCTCACCATCAGCGACACCGGCATTGGTATCAGCCCCGACGACTTGCCCCATATCTTCAAGCGCTTCTGGCGGGCCGACCGCGCCCGCGAGCGCGATGAACATGGCAGCGGGCTGGGGCTGGCCATCGCCCGCTGGATCACCACCGCCCATCACGGCGAGATCAGCGTGGAGAGCGCGCCAGGCAAGGGAACCACCTTCACGATCACACTGCCCGCCGCAATACGGCTGACCGAGCAGGGTGGGCAGAAAATGGCGACGGGGCGCCGCAAGCGCGTGCGCCGCAATACGCTCGGCCTCGATGCCATCAAGCCGCTGGCGCGGCTGGCGCAGTCAGTCTCGCGCCCACGCTCTGAGGCCCGTGGACTACGGCGCGACGCGCCCGCCAACGACGCCACGCCGCGCGCCCGCAAAGGCCGCGCGAAGAACGCCGCGCGCCACCGCGACCCCGCGCGCAAAGAGTAGCCGCCCCGTCGCTTCATAATGTATAGTGTGAGGTGTGGGGCGGCGCGCTGGCGTCACTCCCGGTTGACTCTCGACATTTCCCCGAAGGCGCGCTATGACACTCGACATTGAAATCTGGTCGGACGTGGTTTGCCCCTGGTGCTACATCGGCAAGCGGCGCTTCGAGAAGGCGCTAGCGCAGTTTCCCCACCGCGACGCGGTCAACATCACCTGGCGCAGCTTCGAGCTGAACCCCGATGCGCCCGCACAGAGCGACGAAACCCTGGACGAGCATCTCGCCCACAAGATGGGGGTCTCGCCCGCGCAGGCCGCCCGGCTCAACGCGCGTGTCACCGCGCAGGCGGCTGCGGAGGGACTGGAGTATCGCCTTGATCTGGCGCGCCCCGGCAATACGTTCACCGCGCATCGCTTGCTGCATCTGGCGGCGGCGCATGGCGTGCAGGGCGCGGCCACCGAGCGCCTGATGCGCGCCTATTTCACCGAGGGGCAGCCCATCGGCGACCCGGAGACGCTGGCGCGGCTGGCCACCGAGGTCAGCCTGAACGCCGACGAGGCGCGGGCCACGCTGGCGAGCGACGCCTGGGCTGACGAGACACGCGCCGATGAGGCGCGGGCCGCGCGGCTGGGCATCCACGGCGTGCCGTTCTTCGTGCTCGACGGACGCTATGGCGTTTCTGGCGCGCAGCCGCCGGAAGTCTTCCTCCAGGCCCTCCAGACCGCCTGGGAAGCGGCGCAACCCCTCACACTGGTCGGCGCCGACACGGCAACACAGGACGCCGCCGACGCGGGTGTCTGCGACGACGATAGCTGCGCGATCTGAGCGCAGTCTCACCGCCAGCCCCTCCCCACAGGGAGGGGCGCTCTGTCTTCCCTCCGCACTGGATAGCCATATAGCCCAACTCGACGCCGATGTCGCCGCGGTCGAGCAGTTGGCGCTGCCCGTGTGCCACGAGTGAGGCGCCCGTGACAGTCCGCTAGCGCCGTGTGATGGGCCCGTGACGCATACCCGCGCTGAATACTCTCGTGTAAGGTTCCCAAAAGCCGGATGACGAATCAGCGCCGCTGGCGCCAATGTGGTAGTGGCGGGCTTCCCAGACATACGCGCCAGCAGGAAAGGGGAGGGAGAGACGATGCGTAACATACGCCACGAGCCTTACAAACTCAACGAGCCTTACAAACTCAACGAGCCGAACCTGGTGCAGATCTTCTATGGCGCCGAGGCTAGACGCTTGCTCCCTGAATACCCTCAGCCAGATTGGATACCCCTCCCCGCAGACGTCCTCTCCAGGGTCGAGCGGCTCGAAGTCTACTACATACCGACGAGCAACGCCAGCCTGACCTCCAGCCGATGGGAGGCGCGCGCCTATGACGCTTCGGGCGCAATGATCGGCCACGCCTACGATGCTATGGGCGATGTCATCCAGGACAAAGTCTGGTCGGTCAAAGCTGCGGGCGCTGGGAAACCTTAGAAAGGCTCGAGGACCCACTCAGCGCACCCACCGAGCCAGAAGCCGAGAGAGACGCGGGTCGCTGCGACGACGATAGCTGCGCGATCTGAGCGAGGCGAACACCCCCCTCTCTTCGCGGGAGAGGGGGGCAGGGGCTGTCTAGCCGCGAATGCCCTCCACCAGCGAGAGGTTGATGAAGAGGTCGCAACTCTGGCGCAGGATCATCGAGGCGGCGTCATCGAAGGCGGCCACCTCGACCCGCACGCCGTGGTCGGAACAGTAGTCCAGTAGTGGCAGGAAGTCGCTGTCCCCGCTAACCAGCACGATAGTATCCACCGCCTTCGAGTCCACCATCCGCACGATGTCCATGCAGAGGTCGAGGTCGAGGTCGGCCTTCTTGGCGCCATTGGAGAAGGTCTTGTAGTTCTTCGTCGTGATGCGGTAGCCGAGGCCCTTCACCGCTGAGAGGAACGCCTGCTCGGCGCCGGGCAGCGGATCGGTCGGCGCGTAGGCCTGCGCCCGCGTCAGCCGCCGGTTCGCGCGGAGGAAGTCGAGCAGATGGCCGAAATCGACCGAGGTGCGCAGGTTGCGCGCTGAGTAGATGACGTTCGCCACGTCCACGAAGACGCCGACGCGCTCAGCGGTCTGCGTATTCGGCAGGGCCAGGGTGACGGCTGGTGGCTGCTGGCGGCGCAGTTCACTCAGCAGGCGGTCGGTCTGCGTGCTGATCGCCTCGCGGATGACCGCGCCAAGCTGAGCCGTGCTGGCCGCCGCGCTGTCGCCGCGCTCGATGCGTCCGGGGCGCGGATATACCTCGCGGGCTGGCGTGGCCACACCTGCGGGCGTCGGGCCGAAGCCGCGCGCGGAGGCTGGCTCCGGGCTGCCATAGGGCGAGGTCTCGGTGGCGGCAGGCGGCGGCGCCTCCCAGATCGGCTCAGCCGGCGCCCGGCGGGTCACACGGCTGGGCAGACCGAAGCGGCCAGCCCGCGGCCGCTCGCCATGCACGGGGCGGGTTTCGCGTGGCGCCGCCGGCTGCGGATATTCCTCCGGCTCGGCGACGAATGGCGGTGTCTCCAGCGCTTCGGCTGCGGCGCCCGCCTGCTCTTCGTCTTCCTCGGCGGCCTCTTCCAACTCGACGCCGTGCGCGCCGTTGTGTCCGCTGCGGCGGCGGCGACGACGGCGGCGCGAGGCGGCGCTGGCGGCATCGCCCGACTCCACGTCCTCCAGCGGCTCGCCTGGCTCCTCCGTCTGGTCACTCTCTGCGGCGACTGGCTCGCCAAAAGCCAGCGCAGGCAGCTCATCGCTGGCGCTGGTCAGGGCCTCCAGCGAGGGCAGCGCGAAGAGTGGCTCGCCTGGCTCCTCGGTGGGCGCTTCGGCTGGGACTGGGGGTGTCTCGTCGGCCTGGTCGCTGGTATAGAGGCCACCATGCGGCACGCTCAGACGCTCTGGGCGGACAACGGCGCTGGCCCGGCTGGCCGAGCGTGCGCGGTCGAAACGGTAGCGTGGCGTCGGAGCGGTCTCAGCGGCAGGCGCCGCAGCCTCGGTCTCGGCGGCTGGGGCAGGCTCGGCAATTGGGGCAGGCTCGGCGGGCGCCACGCTCACGGCGGCGGGCGTCTGGCGCAGGCGGCGCGGCTGGCCAAAGCGGGTCTTGAGTGGCGCAGGCGCGGGCGTCGCCTCGGCCTCTGGCGCGACAACTGGCACGACCAGCGGCGCGGCGTCCGCCGTCACAACCCCAACCTCCGGCGTCACGTCGGCGGCGGGCGCCGTGGGAGACGCGGCCTCAGTCGTCTCGGCAGGCTTGTTGATGATGAGTTGCGCGCCGGTCTTGCTGCGGGCGGCAGGCCGCTTGGCGCCGCCACGGCTACGGCGAGTCTCGTGGGCCTCGCCACGCGCGGGCTGTTCCTCGGTGGCGGATGGCGTGGCAGATGTCGTGGTGGGCGTCTCGATGGCGGCGGGCGCCTCAATGACAACAGGCGTCTCGCTCACAGAGGGCGCCTCGATGGCGGCGGGCGCCGCGGTCTCGGCGCTCTTGGTGGCGCCACGGCCACGATGGGTGGGGCGGCGGCGGGTCTTGGCGGCGGAGCGCGTCTCGCCGGAGTCGTCGGGGGAGCCGCTGTGGGCGGCATGATCAGATGTAGCCTGGCTCATAGGTATCCTGTATCTCCTGATGCTGTCTCGACAGGGAAGGCGCATGGACGCGCGGCGTGGGGAGCCAGACCCGCAGCAAAGCGGTTCGCGAGCGCGAGAGCGCTAGCCATCTGGCGGGAGGAAGAGGGGGCCGCTGATGCGCGTGGCGGGCGACGCTTGTATCCTGAGAATGCGTCCCTCAGCGCCCCACGCGGTTGTCTGACCCGTCTCCTCCATCGCCAGCGCGCTCATCGGCGCCATGCGATCTTGCTCAACCCCACCGGCGTTGTATCCGGCGCGCCGCCATTCCCCGGCGGAAGCGCCGCCCTGTCGTAGCGCAACCCGCCGCGCCGGCGCGGTGGATCGCTGGTCCAGTGTCGCGCCGACCTACCGGTTGGTCGGGGACTCTGGTGAAACGTGTGTCACCTGGGTCGTGGTAGGGCGCGCGTTTGGCGCGTTTGGCGCGCCATGCCCGTTCGCGCTGGTCATGCGCTCTGCGGGCGGCGCCGGTTCGCTGGCGCTCGCCGCGACACGCTCTGGCTCACGCGTGAGCAGTCTGGCGGCATCTCTGATCCGCTGGATGGAGGTAAACACGCTTGTCACCGCCAGCAGAAGGAGCGTCCACACGAGCCATCCGGCCCCACCGAGAAGTAAGCCACCGGCAAGTAACACGACCCGTTCGGGGCGCGCCATCAGCCCTGATTTCAGGGAGAGGCCCAGACCTTCCGCGCGGGCGCGCGTATAGCTCACCATGACGGAGCCCAACGCGGCCACGTAGGCCAGCGCGACCTCCCAGACGTGGATCTGCGAGGGTGGCTGCCGCAGCGCGAAGATAATCACGCCAAGCAGCGTCAGCCCTTCAGAATAGCGATCAATCGTTGAATCAAAGAACGCGCCAAAGATCGTCTTGCGGTTGGTCACGCGAGCTAGCGCCCCATCCACCATGTCGAAAAGACCGGCGAAGAGCAGCGCCACGCCTCCCAACCTGAGCTGTCCGCTCGCCAGGATGGCCGCAGCCAGCCCGTTCAGCAACAGTCCAATGAGCGTGGCCATATTCGGCGTGAGGCCCATCGCCGCGAGTGGGCGAACGACGTACTCCGCGAGTCGCCGCGCGCGTTGTTGAAGGCCCGGCCCGAACATGATCTTCCTCGCTCCGCGTGCTGTTCATTGTACCATCACGGTACCCTCGTGGCGCCATCAGACGCCCCAGACGCGGGGATGCTCACCTATCCACTACAGCGGTTGAGCGCGCGTCCCGGACACAGCATACGCCTGCCGTGGCCCGGATGGATACCGTCGGTTTTCGTCCGTGTGGCGCGCCGCATGGCGCCGCCGCCCACGCAGGCTACTCGACCAGCGAGATCGAGGCCGCCTCTGTGGGCCGGTAGAGTGAGCCAGCCGCCGCACGCGCCGCGCGCCGCTCCTCGTAATAGCTCAAGAGTTGTGTCGCGACATGCGCCCAGCCATACGCTTCGGCGCTCGCCTGCCCCGCCTTCCCCATCCGCTCGCGCTCCGCCGCGTCACTGAGCAGGTGGCAGACCGCCCAGGCCAGCTCCTCACTCTTGCCCGGCGGGACGAGCAGCCCATTGCGCGGGTTCTGGATCACTGTCCGGAAGCCCGCGATGTCTGACGCCACGACCGCTCGCGCGGTGGCCAGCGCCTCCAGCAGCACGATGCCCTGCGATTCACCGCCCGTGCTGGGCGCACAGAAGACATCAGCTGAAGCGTACAGTCCCGGCTTCCGCTCAGGCTCAACCCGCCCCAGGAAGACCACATCAGGCCAGCCCGCCTGCGCCACCAGCCGCTCGAATCCCACCCGCAGCGGCCCCTCGCCGCCGATCAGGAAGCGCGTATTGGGAAAATGCTCGCGGATCAGCGGGATCGCGCGCAGGAGGTACTTGACGCCTTTGCGCTTCTCGATGCGCCCCATGTAGACGATATTCAGCTTGCCATCGGCGTATTCTGGCAGTGGCAGCGTTTGCGGGCTGAACAGGTCAGTATCCACGCCATTCGGAATGATGCGGTACTCGCCAGGGAAGAAGCGCGAGACGAACTCGCGCGCGGCGGGCGAGACAGCCACCCGGCCATCCAGCCGCCGGAAATAGGGCCGCAAGAAGGGCGCCGCCGAGGCATAGGCCCACTCTGGCGCCGAGGCCAGGCTATGGCGCGCCCAGGCGTGGAAGGTGCCGATCATCGTCGCGCCCGCCGCATGCCCCGCGCGCAGGACGTGCAGGCCCAGTGGTGAGGCCAGCGGCTCATGCAGGTGAATGATGTCGAATCGCTCGCGCTGGAGGATGCCGCGCATCCGCCCGGACATCTGCGGGGCGAAGGCGACCCGTGCGATGGAGCCGTTCACCCGCAGCGGCGCCGCCCAGCCCACCTTGTACACACCATATTCCACTTCCCGACCAAGCGCGCCCGTCGCTGGCGTCAGGATGCGTACCGTATGGTCGCGCCCGCGCAACTCTGTGGCAAGACGCTGGATGTGTTCCTGGACGCCACCGTGGTAGCTCCAGTCGTATGGCGAGACGATTCCGATTTTCACAACATCACCTGGGCCGTAACCCATATTCCACTTGACATGGCCGCGCGCCAGCAAACGGTGTTAGCGCCCACTGGCGGTGGCGACATCCAGCGACTCAAACAGCATGGCGACACGCCGCTGCGCGAAACGCCCAAAGGTTGCGCGCCTGGCCCGCGCCAGCGCCGTGTTCGGCAGGGTCGAGGCTTCGTGCGTGGCGACCACGCCATAGGCCAGCGTGTGCGAGACATACGTGACGTACTCGCGCGCCCGCCAGTAGCCGCCCTCGGCGTTTGTCTCGCGCGCCACCACCGCCCGCCGCAGCGCCTCGGCGCCTGTTCCGGGGTAGCGCGTCAGCGCGCAGCCAATCGCCGAGGGGGTGTGCGCGTCGCTGCCGCCGGTCTCGGCCCAGTGATAGACCGTGCGCGTCAGCTCCAGCGCCAGCCGCGACGAGCCGATGCCCGCGAAGCTGCCGTTGAGCGTCTCGATGCCATCCGGATGCAGGGCGGGCTGTCGCAGCAGCCGGTCCACGACGGGCCGCTGCACACTATGACGAAAGACAGGGTTGAACGGGTGCGCGATGACCGCCAGACCGCCCTGCGCGTGCGCCAGTTCGATGGTGCGCTCGACGCTCAGGCCGGGCGGGATGCGCTTTTCCAGGAAGAGCGTGAGAACATGCCCCTCGCGCGTGCTGACTTCCTCGCCGACGATCACCTCGAACGGGTAACTCTGGCGCTGAGCCAGGTCACGCGCCCGCAGCGCCCCCTCGATGGTGTCGTGGTCGGTGATGGCGATGACATCGAGCGGCGTGCGCCACTGGATGTAGGCCAGCGTCTCCTCGACCGTGCCAACGCCATCGCTGTAGGTCGTGTGCATGTGCAGGTCGGCAAGGCCAGTGGCGCGCTTGCGGCCCAGGATGTTCTCAGGACGGCTCGCGGTGGCGGGCGTCGTCACACGCGGCGCCTGATCAGATTGGTCAGATGGGTAGGTAATGGGATGTGCTCCTTGTCGGTCGCCGAGGTCGCTCTGGCGAGTGATCCGCGTCTCCTCCACCGCCCGCCGACCTCATTATACAGATCGGGCGCGGATGGCGAAAGCGCGTCGCCAGCGGCGCCGAGCGCCATGTTCACGCGCTCCGCGCCGCAATCTACGCAATGTACTCAGTGTACGATTCACAACTCCTGTCAGTTCTTGCTTGCCGCCGTTTGGGCGCCCGCCGGAGGCCTCGCCGGGCGCGCCGCAGTGGCGGCTGGCGTGGTTTGCTCCTCCCTGGCGGAAATCGCGTGCGCGAGTTCAGGCGCTGTATCCCAAATCACCGAGAGCGCCCCGACCCACTGCTCTGGGTGCGCTGCGATGATGCGCTCCAGCGCTGGATAGACCCGCGCTCGCATCGCCGCGATGGCGGCCTCGCGGTCACGCGGACGTCGCTCCTCCGCCGCGCGCTGAGCCGGCGCCGCGCCGTCATGGGCGTTGTCTGGCGGCATCCGCTCTGGCGTAATCAACTGGACCGTCGCGCCAAACTCGCGCAGGCTGATACGCCACGGCACAATCAGAAAGACCGGCGCGTCGCTACGGGCCGCCAGCGCGAAGGGCGCCGTTGGCAGGTGCGCTGGCTCGCCGAAGAAGGGCCACTCGTCGCTCGGCCCCATCACCCAGCGATCCACGGCGAAGAGCGCCATGTTGCCCGCGCGCAGCGAATTGATGATCGTGCGCAGGGTCTCGCGGTCGTCGCCTGGCAGCATCCGCGCCTGATGGTGGTCGCGCAGATGCGAGACGAACTGGAAGAGACGCTCCGGGCGCAGGCGCTCCGCCGGGGTCAAGAGTGGCACGCCCAGCTCGCCGATCTTGGCTGAGGCGTACTCGAACGGCCCCAGGTGCGCGCCCATCACCACCGCGCCCAGGCCATCGCGAATGGCGCGCTCGAACGTGTCCCATCCATCAATCCGCCAGTCCTGGGCCAACTCTTGATCGCTGATGTGTGGCGCGCGAAAGAAGTCCACATAGTTCAGCGCGAGGTGGGTGAAGACGTGGCGGGTCGTCTGACGCAGGCGCGCGGGATCGGCGGCCAGCGCGGGAATATGCGCCAGGTTGCGCTCAGCCCGCCTGCGCAGCGGCGCGACGGTCGCCCAGGCCAGCGCGCCGCCCACAATGGCCAGGCGCTCGGCCAGCCAGCGCGGCAGACGCGGGATGATCGCGGCCAGCGCGCGGAAGAGCCAGTATTTCAGTTCGAGTCGCTCGCTCAGCGCAGGGTGGCGCTCACTCATCGGCGTCGCCTCCCGCGCCGGGCGTGGCGGGCTGCGCCATCTCCGCCGCATGCAGCGTCGCCGCGCCGTTGGGCGCGCTATCGGACGCGCTATCGGCTGCGTCATCCTCAGCTGGCCAGAAGCGCCGAAACATGAACCACTGGTCGGGGTGCGCGCGGACGATACGCTCGATCTCGCTGAAGGCGCGCTGGGTCAGCGCCTGGACATCGGCTTCGCGGTCGCCTGTACGTTTGGGGTAGATCACCTCCGACAGTTCCGGGTAGTACTGCTCCGAAAAGGCTTCGTCATAGTGGATGGCGCCGACGGCCAGCGGCGCATCGGCCAGCAGCGCGAGTTGCGCCGCGCCGCCCGGCACATAGCAGCGCCGCCCGAAGAAGGTGATCGGCACGCCATCGCGCGCGGTCATTGGGCGGTCCGCGACAATCGCCACGGCGGCGCCATCGCGCAGCGCACGGATGATGGGGCGCGGCGACTTCTCGGCGCGCAGCACGCGCATGCCAAACTGCGAGCGCTGCCCCTGGATCAGTTCATCCATGCGCGGGTCGGTGAAGGTATCGGCGAGGACGTAGAGCGGGGCCTGCGAAGCGACCATCGCGGCGGCGACATCCCACGCGCCGAAATGCGCCGTGACGAGCAGCAGGCCCTTGCCGCCCGCCAGGGTCTCCGCGACGCGCGCCAGCGAGCTGGGCGGTGGCGCGGTATCACGCATGCGCGACAACACCTGCTCGCTCGTCGCGTTGGGCAGGTAGAAGAAATCCGAGAGGTAGCGGCCATAGTTGCGCCATGACTGGCGCGCCAGTCGCCGCGCGCGGGGGTCGGCTGGCGAGACGCCGAGGATCTGCGCCATATTGGCGATGGTCACACGACGCTTCGAGACCCACAGATAGTAGACCAGCGTGGTCAGCGGGCCAGCCAGCGCCAGGCGGGCCTGGCGTGGAGTCTTGCCCGCCAGCCAGCTAGCGAATTGCGTCAGCCAGTAGACCATCGCGCGCTCCTCGCGTCTTTGGCCTCCGCGCCGACGCGCCAGGCCCACTCCTCTCACCAGCGGATGGCTGATCGGTGAGTGGACGCAGCGCGCCGACACGCGGGGGCCTAGTCGGCGGCGGGCAGGTCGCGCACGGCGGCCGCCTCGGCCAGCGAATGGCCGTTGGAATGCGCGGGCACGGCGGGCTTGGCGCCCAGCGCATTCTCGCGAATGAACTCCTCGACCATCAACCGCGCCTGCTCGTCGGTGTACTGGATGGCAGGCGACTTCATAAAGTAGGCGCTCGGCCCCAGTAATTCGCCGGAGATGCCGTTGTTCTTGGCGAGTTTCGCGCAGCGCAGCGCATCGATCACCACGCCAGCGGAGTTCGGCGAGTCCCAGACCTCCAGCTTGAGCTCGGCGTTCAGCGGCACGTCGCCGAAGGTGCGACCCTCCAGGCGGATGTAGGCCCACTTGCGGTCGCTCAGCCAGGCGACATAGTCGCTGGGGCCGATATGCACATTGTCGGCGCCGATGTCATAGTCGAGCTGACTGGTGACGGCGTTGGTCTTGGAAATCTTCTTCGACTCCAGGCGGTCGCGCTCCAGCATATTGTAGAAGTCGGTGTTGCCGCCGACATTGAGCTGCATCGTGCGCTCCAGCTTGACGCCGCGCTCGCGGAAGAGCCGGGTCAGCGTGCGGTGGACGATGGTGGCGCCGACCTGGCTCTTGATGTCGTCGCCGACGATCGGCTGGCCCGCTTCCTCAAAGCGCTGGCGCCAGTAGTCTTCGCGCCCGATGAAGACCGGAATGCAGTTGACCATGCCGCAGCCCGCCTGGAGGATTTGCTCGACATACCACTTGGTGGCCGTCTCACTGCCCACTGGCAGGTAGTTGATGACGACATCGGTGCCAGTGTCCTTGAGGATCTTCACGACATCCTCGGTGTGGCCGGGGGCCTTGGTGATAACCTGAGAGAGGTACTTGCCCAGGCCGTCGTGGGTCATGCCGCGCGAGACCTTCACGCCCTTGGTCGGCACATCGCTGAACTTGTAGGTGTTGTTCGGGCCGGAGAAGATGGCCTCGCTCAGGTCCTTGCCCACCTTGGTCGCGTCGATGTCAAAGGCGGCGGTGAACTCGATGTCGCTGATGTGATATCCGCCCAGGTTGACGTGCATCAGACCAGGGATGAACTCGTCATCGGCGGCGTTCTTGTAGTACTCCACGCCCTGAATGAGTGACGAGGAGCAGTTGCCCACGCCAATGATGGCTACGCGAATCTTGTCTTTGCCCACGTACCGAATCCTCCTGAAGCTTCACAGGCCACGCCTGTCTCGCGCATCTGGCGCGCAGTCGGCCCGTCGCGCCCGTAGGCCGGACACCAGCCCCGGCGCGCTCCATATCTGTTGTGTGTCCTCGCGCTTCGCGTGATGTGTTCGCGCGCCGCTCTATGCGAGCGGCTCAGGCGCTCCCAGGCCCGCTGCCACTGGCGGCGGGCCTGGGAGCTGGGCATCCTCTGGTTCGATCAGCGCGCCCAGCCGCCGAGTGACGGAGCGGTAGCGCGCCAGATCGAGCGAGATATAGACCTCGCGTCCCCTTCGGCTCTTCACTACCAGGCCCGTCCGGCGCAGCGCGCTGAGGTGCCACGAGACCAGTGGCTGGCTCACGTCGAGCGCCAGCGCCAGGTCCGTGACTTTCATCTCGCCGCCGTTCGCCAGAATGCGCACCAGATTCAAGCGCACCTCGTCGCCCAGCGCGCGCAGGGCGCGTTGTAGGTCGAGATAGTCCCGCCAGACGGTGGGTGTTGGGTCATCCTGCATGCGTCGTCGCTTCCCATCTGGCTGCCGCGCCCGTGCGGGCTTCCGTCCACTCCGGCGCGCGACACCCATAAAGAGATGCTATATAAGCGTCGCTTTATACATTACGCAAGACCGCGCGCTACGTCAAGATGGCGCCAGGGAATACGTAGCGCCACACTGGCGCGCTCAGCGGAGTCTCAGGCGCTGATTTCGGCGCTGGCGTAGCGCAGGAGCCAGCCCAGCAGGCCCATCACGACCAGCGGCGCCATTACCGCGAGCATGTCCAGATACGCCAGCGGGTTCGCGTGGGCCCGGAGAATAACCTGGATAACCGTGGGCAGCGCAGCCAGCATCGCCAGCGCGATAGCCCCCTGCCATGCGCGGCAGAGCGCGCCGACCACCACCCCCAGCGCCAGCATCAGGATGTTCGCGAGGCTGATGAGCGACGTGGGCGAGCCACCGACCGCGACGAAGTAGCCGGAACTGAGCGGCGCGCGATAGATGAGCAGCGCGAGGATCGCCTCGACGACGACCAGCGCGATGAGAATCGTCCTGCGTGTCAAGCGGATACTCCTGTCGTGAGCGCCACGCCAATCTGGCGGCGCATTTCTGCCCGCATTGTAGCGCTGCGTCCGCCTGGCGGATAGTGGAGCGTGTAGAGGGCCGCTATGGATGTGATCCCCCGCCGACGCGGCTATATCCACATCGCCAGCGCCCTGTACCATCTGGATGCTCCACTCCGCGCAATATCTCCTCTTCCTTGACTGCTCGTACACTGTCACTTTAAAGAAGATGTGCAATTGTCTTGAGGATGGTACTTGATTTCATCTCAGTGTGAAGTTGCACTTAGCGATAAGAGAGGCAAGGCGCTTGTCGATAGGTGAAAGGATTGTTTCACATGACACGGCATAGCCTACGCAAACTCCTTGGAATCGTTGGTCTTGTAGCGCTCACCACTAGCGCGCTGGGGGCGGCTGGCTTTGCTCCTTCAGCGGGAAGCGCAACGGCTGCTACAAGCGCACCGCTATCCACTACATCGGGAACGTTGTGGGCAACTCACGCCAGGCAGCCCGGCTCGCACACTCCAAACGTGTACCCGCCCGATCGCTGCCTCGTGGTGACGCTATCCTCAGCGGACGCCGTGAACTCGAACGAGGTTGCGCCAAAGGGTAGTGTCTACAACAATTGCGGGTTCACTGTGACGAGCGGTCGCATTGATCTCTACGCCTACACGCAATGCCCCGGTACTGTAGCCCAGAACACGGAGGACTACACCAATATGTCAACCCTCTACGTTCACTCTACTGTGTCCTTTCAGGGCCAACTGGCTGGATACTGCGAGGTGTGTCAAAACGGTGTACCCGTCCTATGGCCGCCCTTCAGCATTGTCACCCAAATAGATGCATCAGGGTATGGTCCAAACCACATCACTGTGGAGGACACCGACACAGCGGAAAAGATCACCAGCCTGCAGAACTCTCCGGCGTATTCGTTCCCGTGTCCATAACCTTCGAGGATGGCGTACACTCTACGCATCTGCAAGCCTTGAGGATGGAAGGACTTGGATCACTATGAACATCATGGAGCTGCTGATTTTGGTGAGCGCGAGGCTCAGGCCGCTGGCGGTTGCTGACGAACAAGCATTGCAGGCGATGCTCGAAGAAGTGGCTGCTGGCCCGCCAGCAGAGGGGGCCGCGCCTGACATAGCGCCGCGTTTGGCTCTGGCGGGTCAGCTCATAGTCATAGAACACGAGTGCCGTATGCTGCGCGAGCATCTGCATGTGCAGTTGACAGGCGCTGCGCGAATTGAGGTGAAGTCGTTTCTTGCCGAGTCGGCCAGCGCCGAATCAGAGCCAGAGGATCAAAACAAACCCAAGTAGCTCGACCAACTTCTCACCCACGCGCAGCAACCGCAGAAGGCTGCTGCGCGTGCTGTATGTTCCCGATGATCTCGCCGGTACCAGCGGCCTGCCTGGCGGATAGCGGCGCGTGGCGGCTGCCGCGCGCAGGGCGTATACTCGTGGGGTGTGGCGCTGGCGATGGGCGGCGCCAGGAAGGCGCGACGAGTCGGGGAGCATGGGAGCCGATATGGATGCGACAGATGCGAATGGGGTGGCGGATGTGGCGAACGCGGCAGGTGAGCCACTCTACGGCTGCATTCTGGCTGGCGGTAGCGGCACGCGCCTCTGGCCGCTGAGCGCGCGGACCACCCCCAAGCAGTTTCTCCCGCTTCCTGGCCCAAGCAGCATGTATCAGGAGACGATCGCGCGGCTGGGCGCGCTCGTGCCGCTCGACCGGCTCTACGTCGTCACCGCCGAGGCGTATGCCGCGATTGTCGCTGAGCAGACGCCTGAGCTGGACCCCACTCAGATCATCGCCGAGCCATCGGGGCGCGGGACGGCGGCCAGCATCGGCCTGGCGGCGGCGCTGATCGCCGCACGCGACCCGCATGCGGTGATGGGATCATTCCCCGCCGACCACACCATCGCCGATGGCGAGGGTTTCCGCGCGGCGCTGCGGCTGGCGCGGACAGTGGCGCGCGAGGGCTATCTGGTGACGCTGGGCGTCACTCCCACCTACGCCGAGACCGGCTACGGCTACATCCGCTTTGGCGACGCGCTGGCCATCGGCGACCCAACAGATGCGCTACGGGCGCACGAGGGCCGCGCATTTGTCGAGAAGCCCAGCCGCGCAGTCGCTGAGAAGTATCTCGCGGCGCGCGAATATGTCTGGAATGCGGGCATCTTCGTCTGGCGCGTAGACCGCATCCTGGAGGAGATTCGGCGGTATGTGCCAGTGGTTGGCGCCGCGCTCGACGCCATCGGCGCGGCGGCGCGGGCCAGCGGCGGGCGGATGGACGAGCGGACGCGCGCGGTGATGCGTGAGGTCTGGCCCAGCCTGACCGAGAATGTCACGATTGACGTGGGCGTGATGGAGAAAGCCAGTCGCATCGCGGTGATCCCCCTCAACGTAGGCATCGGCTGGAACGACATCGGGAGCTGGACACAGGTGGCCACGCTCTACCCGTCTGACCCAGCGGGCAACGTCTTCGTCGGGCTG
Source organism: Ktedonobacterales bacterium (assembly GCA_036393135.1). Taxonomy (GTDB): domain Bacteria; phylum Chloroflexota; class Ktedonobacteria; order Ktedonobacterales; family JADMIN01; genus JAKAIY01. Next base: position 6,536 of record DASVWQ010000358.1, on the reverse strand, counting down.
CGCGCCGAGACCCCCGACATGGAGGAGGACGACACAGACGCCGATGCGCCCGACGCCGCCTGCATGCACACCGCTACCAGCGACACGCTGGTCTATAGCACGACCGGGCGGCGGGTGGCGACGGCGGGCGTCTCTGGCCTCATCATCGTGGATACCCCCGAAGGCCTGCTCATCACCACCAAGCAGCAGGCGCAACTGGTCAAGGGGCTGGCCGAGCATCGCCAGCGCCAGCAGGCTCGCCGCGCCGCCAGCCAGGAGCAGGCCAGCGAGTGAGGCGAAGGGCATGGCGCGGGCGTGGCGTGGGCGTGGCGTGGCCGTTGGGCGTGGCCAGTTCATCGCAAGGACTCGCGCCCTTTTCAGGGCTAATATCACATCCGCCTGGGATGTTGGCGCTCGTTGCGCCCCCTCACCCCAACCCCTCTCCCAGCGGACGAGGGGCTTTCTGATTCCCCTCGCCCGCTGGGAGAGGGGCCAGGGGTGAGGGTTTGACGCCACGACAACGACCGCAGCGGACATGTTATAAGACGGCCTCCTGCGCCACATGAGCGCCCCACCACCACAACGCCAGCTTGACAAAAGTACGGGAGCGCGCTCAAAAACGCCAGGCGCGCCCCCGTCACATGCTATACTTCAACGACTACCGCGTAAGAAACGTTTGTCGCTCAGGATTTCCGCCGCTCGTTTCGCCCGGGAACTCGGCCTCTCAACAAGAGCGCCCGCATCTACGGCAGTGTCGCCCGAAACCAGACTTGACCGATGAAGCGCGAACCACCTAGCACTGCGAAGGGCATTGTGGCGTCATGACGAAGCCCAGGGTAACAACCGCCGACCGCCTCTCAAACATCATCGAGATTGTCGAGCTTGGCCGCAAGAGCGGGCTGCTGGCTGTGGAGCGCGGCGCCGACCAGACGTATGAGCAGGGCGAGGTCTATTTCTTCCAGGGACGGGCGATCTACGCGCAGGTGGAGGGCCTGCGCGGACGCGAGGCGCTGGCGGTGCTGGGCGGCTGGGGACGGTGCCGCTTCTCCTTCGATACGGGCGCGCCCGCCCCCGCGCCCAACCTGCCCTTCCCTCCGCCCGCCAGCCAGCAGGCGCCCGCCGCCCAGCGCAGCGCATCTTTCCCCGCCGCATCGCAGCCGGGCTACTTGCGGCAGCCAACCAGCGCCCCCGCCAGCCAGACCTGGAACGGCGGCGGACGGCTGCCTGAGCCGCAGGTTCCACCGAGCAATGGCGCTGCCTCGCGCCCCGGCGTCCAGGCGGGCGGGCCAACTGGCGCGCTGGGCAGCGGCCCATTCAGCCCATTCAGTCCACCGGCCACCCCCTCGACGCCCTCCTCTGTCGGCGGCGGATGGATGAACTCCTGGCCGGGCGCGTCCAGCGTAACGCCTACCTCTGGCCAACTTGGCTGGCCCACCACCAACACGCCCGCCACGACCGGGCCAACGCTGAACGGCGGCGCGGTCAGTCCGGAGCTGCTGGAGCGCCGCCCGCGCCGCGCGCCCGATGTGCGCGACCTGATCGCCGTCGTCAGCGCCTACAACCTCAGCCGCAACCATCGCACCATCCTGCTGCTGGCCGATGGCGAGCATACCGTGCTCGACCTCGTGCGTCTCTCCTCCAAGCCCATCGAAGAGATCGTCGCGCTGCTGGCCGACCTGGAGCGGCGTGGACTGGTCTACTACTATTAGCCTGCCAGGAGCGCCGCTTGCCCGAAAGTACCACTGATCCCCGCGCGCAACGGGGCTGGGTGGTTATGTATACTCTGGCGCGCGGCCAGATCGCTGCGGCGCCCCACATCTGCCATTCCCTGGCTGAACGGCGTCCGCAGACGTCATCACTACTATGGGCGTGTCATCCTAGTCATCCCGAAACGAGGCGCATGGTCTATGGCAAAAGCCACGCGGGGCCGCAGCCGTCGCAACCGGCTCTCACTCTCCCTCCGCTTTTCCGTCCTGATGTTGCTGGCGGCGCTGCTGCCGTTGGTGGTGGTCGTGGGCGTCAACGACTATTTCGCCCGCCAGACCCTCATCAAGCAGAGCAGCGACGCGCTCACCGCGGACGCCAACGCCAACGCCTCGCGCATCGATGACTACATCCGCGAGCGCCTGCTCGACGGCGTGGCGCTCTCCTCGCTCGACACCGCGCCGAAGTTCCTCGTCTGCGCGCCACAGGAGGCCGCCGCCCAGGTGGCTATCGCGCAGGGACAGTTTCCCAACCTCTCCACTGACTGCGCCACCAACTTCACGAGTTATGGCCAGTCCGTCGGGCGCGCGCTCTTTGTCGGAACCAAGCGCGACGTCAACTACGTCGAGTGGGACCTCTTCTTGCCGAACGGGCAGTTGCTGCTCTCCTCGAATCCCGCGACCCAGAAGGCTGGTCTAGCCCTGCCGAAGAGTGATGTGGCGGCGGTAGTAGGCGGCCATCAGTGGGTCTCTGGGGTGTACTACGACACCGCCCACAAGTACGCCTATGTTCGCCTCTATACGCCGATCTTCGCCACCTTCCCCAATCAGGGCGGTGTGCAGGGCTTCATGGCGGCGACACTCAAGCTCGACAAGGTGTGGAGTATCGTTGCGCAGGAGAAATCGGCCAACGGCGCGGGCAGCATGGCCTTCATCACCGATCAGAACGGCGTCCGCATCGCCACGTCTGACGGCGCCGACCTCTTCACCGCCGTGCAGCCGCTCGACGCCCAGACTCAGGGCGCCATCGCCACCAACAAGCTCTATGGCGTCACGGGCCAGGTCCCGGTGGTAGCCCTGCCGCACCTGAGCGCAGATATGGCCGGAAGCGCCCAACGCGCCACGTTCCAGACAGCGGAGGCGGGTGGGGCGCCCTCCCAGTTCGTCGGCGAGAAGCTGACCAGCCTGCCGTGGACCTACTTCGCCGCCAGCCCCATCGCCACGATTACCGCCGTCGCCATCGACCAGGAGCGCACGTCGATCATCTCCGCCGCTGTCGTGGCGGTGCTGGCGGCGCTCATCGGTCTCTTCATCGGGTCGCGCACCGCTGGCCCGGTGGAGCGCTCGGCGAGCGATCTGGAAGGCGCGGCGGTCATGCTGAAGGCGCTGGCCGCGCGCCAGGAAAACTCTGCCAGCGAGCAGCACTGGGTAGTGGACGCCTGCAAGACGGGCCTCGACGGCGTGCGCTATCTAACCGACGCCATGAACCAGGCGGCCAAGCGCATCGTGAACGCGAGCAACTGGTTCAACGACTACTGGAACCGGCTGACCGAGGAGCAGGTCCGCGCGACTGTGCAACACCTGCGCGAGCTGGCGGCCTACATCGATGAGGCGGCCCGGCGCCAGCAGGCCAGCAGCGACCGGCTCGACAAAGCCATCGCCGTGACGATGCAGGTGTCAGAGCAGTTGATGACGGGCGCGGCTGAGGCGACCCAGAGCGCGGAGCAGCTCGAACAGGTCGTGCGCGACCTCCAGCATGTCATTGGCGGGCGCCACAGCGCGGCGGCGGACGCCAGCGCCGAGGCCGAGAGCATGCAGCAGGTGCAGCGGCGCATGGAGGCGGTCACGGGCAAGGTTCCCGCGATCAGCGCGCCAGCCAGCGAGGGGTACATGCTGCCCCCCGCCGGGCGCTCCTCCGCCGCGTCCAGCGGGCGCCTTGCCCCGCGCGCTCCCCAGCAGCCCTGGGGCAATCCGTCGCAGCTTGGTGGCGAGGACTGGGGCGCGTATGGTGGCCAGAACGGCGCTGGCATTGGCAATGGCAACGGCGGTTACAATGGCAACGGCGGCTACAATAGCAACGGCGGCTACAGTCAGTACGGCGGCCAGAACGGCTACGACCAGAATCAGTGGTAGCTGGCGCGACCTCACCCTCAACCCCCTCTCCCGCGAGGAGAGGGGGCATTGTTTATGCCTGGCAGCCGTCGTCCTCGGCGGCGCTCTCGGCCAGCGTGGCGGCGCGGTTGAGCGGCGCTCGTAGCGTGACGCTTGCGCCATGCCCCGGCGCCGAGCGCACCTCCAGCGCGCCGCCCGCCAGCCGCGCCCGCTCTTCCATGCCAAAGAGGCCAACGCCCGCGCCGCCTGCGCGCTCGCGTCCCGCGCGGTCGAGCAGTGAATCGGGGATGAAGCCACGCCCATCGTCCGTCACCGTCACGCGCAGTTCGTCTGCGATGGCCTCCACCGTTACGGCGATGCAGTGGGCATGGGCGTGCTTGGCGGCGTTGGTCAGCGCCTCTTGCACGATGCGGTAGACCGCCAGCGTATCCTCCGGCGCCAGGGTGATGCGCTGGCGGGGCAGGCGCAGCGTCGTCTCGATGCCTGTGCTCTCGGCGAAGGTCGTTACCAGCGAGCGGAGCGACGGGTAGAAGCCAAGCTGGTCAATCGTCGGCGGCCGCAGGTTGAGTGCGAGTCGCCGCACCTGATCGATGGCGCTACTGACGATGCCGCGCAGCTCCACCAGTTGGGGCGCGATGGCCTCGGCGCCAGGCTGCGACTCCAGCAGGTTCAGGCGGATCAGCAGCAGGGTCAGCATCTGGCCGGTATCGTCGTGCAGCTCGCGGGCGATGCGCTGGCGTTCGTCCTCATGGGCATAGATCAGGCGGCCAGAGAGGGCGTGCACCTGCTCCTGATAGCGTCCTACCTCGTCCAGCACTGTGTTCAGCGTCTCGATCAGGCGGCGGAGCTGGGTGTCGTCCAGCGGCGAGGGCTGGGCGCGCACGCTGATGTCACCGCGCCGGACGGCCTCCACCACGGCGCGCAGGCGTTCCAGCGGGCTGAGCGCGGCGCGCAGGACGAGCGCGTTGAGGATGAAGGTCAGCGCCAGGCCAGCCACTGCGAAGCCGACCGTCAATGGCACGTCGAAAGCGCCATGCCACGCGCCGGTGGTGGCGCTGGCGCGGGTGGTGATGGCCGTCCCGGCGACCGCGCCGACCAGCACAATGGCCGAGTTGGCGATCAGCACCTTGTAAAAGACCGAGAGCGAGAGCAGGCGCGCCAGCAGTCCGCGCGGCTCGTGCGCGGCGCTGGCGGCGGGCGCGGTATCGCTGGGCGCGGCTGTGGCTAGGGCGGCCTGGGCGAGCGGGGTATTGGGTGAATCTATGGTCATGCTGCTGTCGCCTTGTGGTGATCGTGCGTGGGGTCATTCCCTTCGTATTGTACGCCGCGCCGCGCGCGTGACGCCCATACCTGCTTCGCGCGATGCGCTGGCACGGGGCTGGCGCGGCGTGTCATACTTGGCGAGGGGGCGTCGCCCTACCGACCAGCCATCATTACCGCGCCTGGCGCCAGCGGCGCGCGCGGCCAGCAAGGGAACCGAGGAACGCAGTGGAGCACGCGGACTATGCCGCACGCCTGGCGCAGACCCGCCAGCGCATCGCCGAGGCCGGACTCGATGGCCTGCTCATCACCAGCCAGTACAACCGACGCTATCTGACCGGCTTCACCGCCGCCGACCACGACATCACCGAGTGCGCTGGCATGGCGCTGGTGACGCCCGGCAGCTTCGGCCTCATCACCTCCACCTTCTTCCTGAACGGCGTCGAGGATGAGATCAAGCCGAGCGGCGTCACGCCGCTACTGACCGACCGCGATACCACCGTCAACGCGCTGGCGCGGGCGCTGCGCGATGCGGGCGGCGTGAAGAAGCTGGGCTTCGAGAAGGAATGGATGTCCTATGCGCGCTACGCCGACCTGCAAGAGGGGTTGGGCAAGGTGGTGAAGCTGGTCCCCGCCGACGATGTGGTCGAGGCGGCGCGCGCGGGCAAGGACGCGGCGGAGCTGGCCACGATCCGCCGTGCGGCGGACATCGCCAACCGCGCCTTCGCCGCCCTGCTGGAGGACATCCGCGTGGGGATGACCGAGCGCGAGATCGCCGCCACGCTGGATCGCCACATGGTCGCGCTGGGCGCTGCGGGGCCGAGCTTCGACACCATCGTCGCGTGCGGCCCCGGCGGCGCGCTGCCCCACTGGGTCCCCAGCGACCGCCCGGCGCGGGCGGGCGAGCCGCTGCTGATCGACTTTGGTTGCCGGGTGGATGGCTACTGCTCCGACCTGACCCGCACCATCGTCATCGGCAAGCCCGACGCCAAGCTGCGCGAGATCTATGGCATCGTCCGCGACGCGCAGGACGCCGCGCTGGAGGCGCTGCGGGCGGGCGCGCGCACCGGGCGCGAGGTGGACGCCGCCGCGCGCAAGGTGATCGACGACGCGGGCTATGGCAAGGAGTTCATGCACAGTCTGGGGCATGGCGTCGGGCTGGCGGTCCACGAGTTGCCAGTGGTCAGCCGCGCCCGCACACCAGAGGCCGAGGCCACGCTGGCGCGGGTAGACCATCTGGCGCCAGGCTCCGTCATCACCAATGAGCCGGGCATCTACATCTCCGGCTGGGGCGGCGTGCGCCTGGAGGATATGATCCACGTCGGCAAGAAGAGCGTCGAGGTCCTGACCGACCGCAACCCGAAGCGCATCGTCTCCATCGCGGGCTAGACGGAAGTGGGCCGGCGTTGAATCTCCAACGCTGGCCCACCTGACCTCACCCACGCGATGAATGTGTTGTGGTGATGGCCGCTAGGTTGCCAT
>DASVWQ010000357.1:0-4786 GCA_036393135.1 Ktedonobacterales bacterium | reverse complement strand
GCCGGAGACGAATTGCGCCCGCCAGCCAGCCTTGTACAGCTCGCCGTTCATCTCGTCGAAGGCGGCCAGCGATTGACGCTCGCGACCAAAGGCCTTGACGATGCGGTGGCCGGTGAACATCTCCTCGACATGGCCGTTCAGCTCACCCAGCGAGTCCTGCTGGCGCGAGAAGTAGCGCTGCGAGCGCTTGGCGACGAACATCGTGACGCCAATGCTGATAGGCAGCGTCACCAGCGTCACCAGCGTCAGGATCCAGTTGATCGTCAGCATGAGGATGATCATGCCGATGACTGAAACCAGTGACGTGATGAACTGCGCGAGGCTCTGCTGGAGCGTGTTGCTGATGTTATCCATGTCGTTGACTGCGCGGCTCATGATCTCGCCGTGGGTCTGCGAATCGTAGTAGCGCAGCGGCAGGCGGCCGAGCTTCTCCTCGACCTCGCGCCGGATGCGGTAGACAACGCGCTGCGACACGCCCGCCATCGTGAACTGCTGGACGTAGCTGAAGATCGCGCTCAGCACATACAGTCCCAGCAGGATCAGCATGACCTGGCCGATGTAGGTGAAGTCGATGCCCGCGCCAGGGATATGCATGTAGAACTTGGCGATGACGCCATCGAAGAGTTTGGTCGTCGCCAGGCCCAGAATCTTCGGCCCGATCACGGTGAAGACCGTGCTGATGATCGCCGCGACCAGCACCACGCCAATCTGCCATAGCTCCGGCTTGAAGTAGCGTATCAGGCGGAAAAGCGTGCCACGGAAGTTCTTGGCCTTCTTGCCGGTCATGCCAAGGCCAGCCATCGGGCCGCCGCCGCCCATCGGGCCGTGGCCCATGCCGCCAGGGCGGCGACCCGCCCCCATTGATCCACGGTTCGCGTTCATGCGACCTCCTCAGCCGAGAGCTGCGACAGGACAATCTCGCGATACACCTCGTTCGACGCCATCAGCTCATGGTGCGTGCCGATGCCAGCCACCTGGCCCTCATCCAGCACGATGATCTGGTCAGCCTCGGTGATCGTGCTGACCCGCTGGGCGACGATAAAGACCGTCGCGTCCGCCGTCACGCCCTTCAGCGCGGCGCGCAGCCGGGCGTCGGTCGCGTAGTCCAGCGCGGAGAACGTATCGTCGAAGATGTAGATTTCCGGTCTGCGGATCAGCGCCCGCGCAATCGAGAGACGCTGCTTCTGGCCGCCAGAGATATTCGTGCCACCCTGGGCGATCGGTGTCTCGATACCCTCTGGCATCGCGTTGATGAACTCGGAGGCCTGGGCGATTTCCGCCGCCTGGCGCACCTCCTCATCAGTCGCGTCGGGCTTGCCGTAGCGAATATTCTCGGCGATGGTGCCAGAGAAGAGCACCGCCTTCTGCGGCACGACGCCCATCTTCTCCCGCAGCGCCTCCTGCTCCTGCTCGCGCACGTCCACGCCGTCCACCAACACAGCGCCGCTGTCCACATCATAGAAGCGTGGGATCAGCGTGACCAGCGACGACTTGCCCGCGCCGGTGCCGCCGATGATCGCCGTGACCTGGCCGGGACGCGCGGTGAACGAGATGTGCGAGAGGGCAGGCTCCTCGGCGCCGGGATAGCTGAACGTCACGTCGCGGAACTCCACGAAGCCGCGCTCACTGTCGGCGGCGCGGGTGGTCGCCGCGTCGGTGATCTCCGGCCTGATGTCCAGCACTTCGTTGATGCGGCGGGCCGAGACAGCCGCGCGCGGCAGGAAGATGAACATCATCGAGAGCATCAGGAAGGCGAAGAGGATCTGCACCGCGTACTGCAGGAAGGCGATCAGCGCGCCGATCTGCATGCTCTGCTGGGAGATCAGTACGCTGCCGAACCAGAAGACGGCGACCGTCGTCAGGTTGACGATCAGCATCATGAAGGGGAAGAGAATCGCGACCAGGCGATAAACCGTGATCGCGGTATCGGTCAGGTCGAGGTTGGCGTCGTCGAAGCGCTGCTCCTCATGCGGCTCGCGGCCAAACGCGCGAATGACACGCACGCCCGTCAGCCCCTCGTCCAGCACCAGGTTCACCTTGTCGATCTTCACCTGCATCGCCTGGAAGAGCGGAATCGCTCGCCGCATCACTAGCAGGATCACGACGACCAGCAAGGGAATCGCGACCGCCAGCGTCCAGGTGAGGGTAGCGTTCTGCTGGAGAGCGAGGATGATGCCGCCAATCGCCATCATCGGCGCGCTGACCAGCATACTCAGCATGATGACCAGCACCGTCTGCACCTGGTTGGTGTCGTTGGTGGTGCGGGTAATCATCGAGGCCGTACCGACCTTGTCGAACTCATGCAGCGAGAATTTGCTGACGTGGGCGAAGAGTTTCGCGCGGACATCGCGCCCAAAGCCGACCGCCACACGCGCGGCGAAGAAGGCCGAGCCAATCGCCGCCAGCGCGCCACCGAACGTGACGAGCAGCATCAGCCCGCCCTCGCGCAGGATGTAGTTCTGGTCGTTCTTGACGATGCCGTTGTTGACCATATCGGCCAGCAGCGTCGGCAGATAGAGGTTGGCCATGCTCTGGAGGAAGACCAGCGCGAACGCCACCAGAATCACACCGACGTAGGGCTTGAGAAAGCGGAATAATCGAATCATGCGTCTTACTCCAACTAGGTCGCATGTGAGCGCCGCGCGTCGTGGGCGCTCAGCGCCGGAAGACGCGCCTTCACGTGCGGCGGTGGGCTGCCGCGAGGATGGCGAAAGGCGCGCTAGCCACTGGGAAGGCATTCCGGCTCGGCGGCGATGCCCCGGAAGAAGAAGCGGCGCAGGGACGCGCTGATCTCTTCATTTGAAAGCGTCTGCTCGTTGAGCAACTGACGATAGGTGTGAGGGTTGACCAGGCTCGTCAGCAGAGCGGCGATGAGCGTGGTCGGCAACTGCGGATCGAAGTCGCCAGCGGCTTTGCCTTCGTCAATCGCCGCCATAAGGAGCTGTCGTGGCCGCTCCCACCGCGCTTGCATCTGCTCGCGCATCTCATGCATGCGGCTGAGGATGGCGGGATTCTGCATCATCCCGGTGAAGGTCACATACCCCTGATGCGCGGCTGCCGATGTGAACTGTTCGATCACCGCGAGCAGCTTGTCGTGCGGTGTGGCGCCGCTCTCCAACGCGTCCTGGAACGCCTTGACATACTGATCGAAGCCCTGCTTCATCAGCGCAATCACCAGGTCATCTTTGCTGGCGAAATGCAGGTAGATCGTCCCTTTGGCGATCCCCACGCGCGCGGCGATATCTTCGAGCGAGGTGGCGTGATAGCCCTGCTCAGCGAACAATTCCGACGCCGCGCGCAGAATCAGCCGCTCACGCTCCTGTCGCTGACGCTCTTTCAGCGATGGCGTATCTGACATCGCGTTCATCGGACTCCTGACTTTCCGGCGGTCGTTGGCGCCTTCTCTCGAACGCGCCATTCCATGTTTGACCGCGCAGTCATAAATATATCGCGGCAGTCAATCTGATGTCAAGGGAGTCATGGATGGCGCGACACATGCGGGGCGGCCCGGATTATCCTAGCGGCTGGAAGCGCTCGCCCTCGATGCGCGCGGCGTAGTCCAGCTCGGCGGGGAGCCAGGAGGAGCGGATGAGCGCGGCGCCGTGGCGGCGGGTCAGCGCGCCCTCGACGGCGGCGCTGACCGCGCCCGCGTCTGGCTGCGCGCCCGCCGCCTCATCCAGCCCGATAGCGGCGGCGGCCAGGCGCCTGGCCAGCGCGGCCCGCTCTCCGGCGGAGGGCAGCGCGAGCAGGCGAGCCAGCGCAGCGGCGTCGAAGCGCAGGTAGACACCGATCTGGTAGAGCGCGCCGTAGCGGCGGCGGGTCTGGCAGAGGCCGACCAGCTTGCGCGGCGGCTCGCCCACCACCACCTCCCACGGCGAGAGCGCGCCATAGCAGGCCAGGCGCAGCGGGTCATTCTTGGCCAGCAGAGGTTGTGCGCGGGTCTCGTCGACGGGCAGCGCGCGGGCAGCCGTCGCGCCCAGGCCATGTAGCGCCTCGGCCCACAGCGCGCCGACCCACTCATACGCCCGCACGACATCGCCCGTCGCCAGCGGATGTGTGTGGGGCAGGGCGATGTCGAGGCTGAGCAGGGTCTCGTCCACCAGCACCGCCGTCCCGCCAGAGGGGCGCCGGTAGAGGGCGATGTGGTCGGCGGCCAGCGTCTCGCCGTCGACCACGCCGGGGTTCTGGCCATTGCCAAGCACGAGCGCCGTCTCACGCGGGACATACCAGCGCAAGGCGGGCGCGCCAGTCTGGCCGAGCGCCGCGAGCATGCCCTCGCTCAGCGCAAGCTGGCGTCCCATTGGCGCATCGGAGAAGGGCAGCAGACGCCAGGGATCGCCCGCGTCAGGTTGCAGTGGAGTGGTTGGCATGCCCTCATTTTACCCCATGCGAGGGCGCGCGCGTCGGGATGGAGCCTACGTTCGCGCGCCCGCGTGGGCGATGGCGACCCAGGCCACGACCACCAGCCCCACGACAATGGCCAGCGCCACCAGAATCCCGATGCCCAGCACGGTCAGCGCCAGAACGCGGGTGAAATTATCGAGCAGCCGTCGCATCGGGTCGCCTCCCTCATTGGAGCGCATTAGAGCAGCGTCGCCCAGACCTCGGCGCGGGCGATGGACGGCCCCCACCAGTCGTCGCCAGTGTCCTCCACATGCCACGCGGCGGAGAGGACGGCCTGGACGAAGGCCCACGCGATGATCCGCTCGCGCGGGTAGCCCAGCCGCTCGGCGAAGATGTCCACCCGCCGGGCGAGCTGGCGCGCGGGGTCGGGCCACGTCTCCAT
>DASVWQ010000356.1:0-3902 GCA_036393135.1 Ktedonobacterales bacterium | reverse complement strand
CGGCGTGACGCCGATGCGCTGGCCCAGTCGCGCCGCGAAGACCATCCCCGCGCTGATCGCCTCACCGTGCAGCCAGTCCCGGTAGCCCGTCACCGTCTCGATGGCGTGGCCGAGGGTATGGCCGAAGTTGAGCAGCGCGCGTCGCCCGCCCTCGCCCTCGCGCTCGTCACCCTCCACGATGCCCGCCTTGATGGCCACCGAGCCGGAGATGATGCTGGTCGTGATGTCTGGTTCGACCGCCAGCAGCGCCCCCGCCTCCCGCTCCAGCGCGGCGAAGTAGGCGGCGTCCAGCGCGGCGCCGTGCTTGATGACTTCGGCCCAGCCCTCGATGCGCTGCCGTGTGGGGAGGGTGAGCAGTGTCGCCGGGTCGGCCACCACCAGGCGCGGCTGGTAGAACGCGCCAATCAGGTTCTTGCCGCGCGGGTGGTCAATCGCCACCTTGCCGCCGATGCTGGCGTCCACCTGGGCCAGCAGCGACGTGGGAAGCTGGACCAGTGGCAGTCCGCGCAGCCAGGTGGCGGCGGCGAAGCCCGCGAGGTCGCCCACCACGCCGCCACCCAGCGCCAGCAGCGCCTCGCCCCGCTCGATGCGCCGCGCGGCCAGCCAGTCGTGGATGGCGTCGAGTTGCGCGCGTGACTTGCTCGCCTCGCCTGCCGGAACGGTGTAGACCTCCGGCGTGAATCCGGCGGCGCGCAGGCGCTCCAGCAGTGGCGCGGCGTAGAGCGGGCCGACGGCGCTCTCGGTAACGAGGCTCAGGCGCGGCGGCAGGTTCAGCGCGGCAAGGCGCGCAGGTAGTTCGCCCAGCGCGCCCCAGCCCACCACGGCATCGTAGCCCGCGCCGAGGCTGATATGGCGCGTGACGCCAGGGCCGACGCCTTCGCCGGGAAGCCGCCCCCGTGCGATCAGCGCGGCGGCGATGCGCGCGGCGACGGCCTCGGCGGCGAGGTCATCGGTGGCAATGCGTTCGTGGGCGCGGGCGTAGTGCGGCTGGCGGCGCGCGGCCAGCGCCTCACAGCGCGCCAGGGCGTCCGGCCCTTCGAGCATTGGGCGGAGGTCGCCGACGGCGCGGCCCTGCGCAGCGGCTTCCGCCTCGGCGCGGCGCAGGGCGGTCGCGGGGGCGGCTTCCAGCGCGACGACCCAGCCCGCCGCCAGCGCGCGATCCAGATTCTCCGCGCGCTCGACGACGCCCGCGCCCGTGGCGATCACGACGCGCGAGCGGGTCAGCGCGCCCGCCAGCGCAGCGGCCTCGCGCTCGCGAAAGACCGCCTCACCCTCCGCCGCGAAGATGGCGGGGATGCTCATGCCGCTGGCCTCGGCAATGTCTGTGTCGAGATCGAGGAAGCGCCAGCCGAGCAGCGCGGCCAGCGCCTGGCCAACGGTCGTCTTGCCCGCGCCCGTCGGCCCGATCAGGATGATGCGGTTGACGTCTGGCGCTGTGGCGTCGCGCGGAGGTGTGTCCATGCCCGGAATTGTAGCACGCGGAGGCGGGCGCCTCATTGCCTGCTGGCGATGGACGCCCACTGCGCGGATGACGGCTGGCGGTCTAGCCTTGCGCGCCGCCTGCGTCTGTCACGTTTGGCTGCCCGTCGAATCCCGGAGTCGTCGGCGCGTCGGGCGCGGCGCCGATAAACGCGGGCGCCGCTTCTGGCGCGGTCGCGCGGGTCGCGCTGCGGCGGCGCTGCCAGAAGATGAAGCCGCCGATCAGCAGCAGGATGATGACCACGGCGATCCCGATGGGCAGCAGGAGGGCGGTATTGAAGCCGCCGCCGACGACATCGATGTCGGTCTGCTGGCCGTAGTGGATCGTGTAGGAGACGGTGTTCCCGCTCACGCTGCCGCCCTTGTGCGAGGTGATCGAGCCGGGCATGGTGACGGAGAAGCTTTCGCGCATGTCATTCAGGTAGGTCGATACATCGATGCCACCGGTATCGGTCGCGCTCTGCGGGAGGACCAGGCTCATGTGGCCGGTCACATGGAAGCTATTGCTCAGGAAGCCGGACTGCTCGCTGAAGGTGAGCGTGTCGCTCTGGCCGAGCGTCGGGGTGGCGCCGATGGCGCCAGAGGAGCCGGTGGTGTCGCCTGTCTGTGGCGCCTGCTGGACGAACTGGTTGAGGTCGGCGATGGTCTTGAAGGGGCGGGTGTACGCCCAGTAGCTATAGCCAGTGTCGTCGTAATGCCGATAGGAGCCGCCCTCGTTCTTCACCTTCTGGCCAAAGCTGCCCATGCTGGCGGCGAACTGGTCGCCAGCCAGACTGATGAGTTGCTCGGAGAAGCCGACGGTGAGGGTGTAGGAGCCAGAGCCATCGCTGTTGATGGTGACGGCGCGGTCGATGTGCACGCAGCCAGCCAGTGAGATGGCCAGCGCGACGAGCAGCCCAATGGTCGCGGAGGCGCGTTTGAGAGAGCGCAAAGAGAGACTCCATTCTGCTAGGGCGTGCGTCCTGGGCGTCTGCGCCAGTGTATCGCCGCCGGAACCAGTATGCGACACATACTAGCAGGCGGCGCAAGAGCGGTCAAGCCGCGCTGGCCGCGTGTGGCAGCTTGTAGGGGACGGGCGTGGGCTAGCCGAGCGGCGTTGGCCCGCTGGCGTCGCGCGGTGGAGCAGGTGGCGTCTCCAGCGTCGGGATGTCGGGGACGGTTGGCGCGTCGGGCGCGGGGGAGACGAAGGCGGGCGCCGGGCGGCGTGGGGTTGCGCTACGTGAGGCGCGCAGCCAGAGCAGCGCGGCGAGCAGGATGATGAGCAGGAGGACGCCCAGCCCGATGATCGCGGGAAGGGTCAGGATGGTGGCGCTGGCATACATGGTGGTCTTCTGGCCGTAGCCGACGCTATAGGTGATCGTATTGCCGCTGACACTGCCGCCGCCGTGCCGGATGTACCATCCCGGCATCGTAACGCTGATGGATTCGCGCAGGTTCTTGAGCTGCGCGGTGGCGCTGGGGCCGAGCGCGGAGGTGACGCTTGGTGGATAGATCAGGCTCATATGTCCGCTGACACGGAACGTAGCTATCACGCCATTCGAGCTTTCGCTGAAGGAGAAGTCATTATTCTGGTCGGCGGGTAACAGGCTGCCGCTGGTCGAGCTGGCGCTCTGAAAGACGCCGGGCATGCGCTGCGCCTGGCGGTTCAGTTCGGCGACGGAGGTGAAATGGCTGGTGTAGGCCCAGTAGGTGAAGTCGCCCTGGTCGTAGCGCCTGGTCGCGCCGCCCGCGCTGATGATCTGCGCGCCGAAGGCGTCCATGCTGGTGGCGACCTGGCCGCCCTGCGCGGTAGCTGACGACTTCACGAAGCCGATGGTGAGGGTGTAGGAGCCGGAGCCATCGCCATTGATCGAGGCGCTACGGTCGATGCGCATGCAGCCGGTCAGCGCCAGGGCCAGCGCCAGCAGCAGCGCGAGCGTCGCGGAATAGCGTCTCATCACGCGCATGGCGAGCCTCCATCGCTTGTGGCCGCAGCCGTTGCCGGGCCAGGACTACCCGCGCATGCTAACAGGCGTGACGCCATCGGTCAAGCTGCGCCGGTGTCGCGCTACTTCTTGTGAGCGCGGCTACAGACGCGCAGCAGGCAAATGGCTATAGTACGGATTGGAACCGAGGATAATATGCCGTGGCGCGAGAGGAGATTTGCGCATGCGACCGTTCTGGCGGGCGCGGATTGCGCGGGTCGCCGCACTGGCCCTGACACTGCTGGCGCTGGCGGGCTGCCAGCTCGCCGTTGGTCCACTCAGGATCGGCCCCACGCCGACGCCTGCTTTGCCTGTTCTGCCGTCTGGCTGGACGTGGTACCACGACAGCGCCCTGTCGTTCGCTGTTCCCGTGCCGCCTGGCTGGCAGACACATGGCTACTGGAACGACTACACCAAGGACCAGCATTGCCAGCGCAAGGTAGACCTCGTGCCACCTGC
>DASVWQ010000355.1:0-4229 GCA_036393135.1 Ktedonobacterales bacterium | reverse complement strand
GTCTACGACGCCAGCGCCGAGGAAGGGGAGTGAGCATGGAACTGGACGCCAACGAGTACATCGCCGCGCTGGCGCTGGAAGATGGAACGGTCTTCTATGGCAAGCCCTTCGGCTCGCTGGAGGCGCTGGAGAGCGGGCGGCGCGGCGAGGTCGTCTTCGTCACGGCGATGACTGGCTACCAGGAAATCTGCACCGACCCGTCCTATCGCGGGCAGATGGTGACGATGACCTATCCGCTGATCGGCAACTACGGCATCGCCGATGAGGATGTGGAGTCACGCCGCCCGTGGATCTCGGCGCTGATCGTGCGCGAGTGGTGCGACGAGTATAGCAACTGGCGCGGCGGCCAGAGCATCGACGACTACCTGCGGCGCAACGGCATCCCCGGCGTCTGCGAGCTTGATACCCGCGCGCTGACCCGCCACCTGCGCGAACACGGCTCGCTGCGCGCCGTCATCCGCCTCTATCGCGTCGGCGAGCAGCCCGATGTCGCGGCGCTGGTCGCGGCGGCGCAGCGCGTGCGCTCCGTCTCGGAACTGGATGTCGTCGGCGAGGTTTCGACCGAGACGCTGGCCCCGTGGGAGACGAAGCCCGCGACGAAGAAGAAGGCCCCGCGTGTCCTGCTGATCGACACTGGCTTCAAGCGCAACATCGCCCGCCAGCTCGTCTCGCACGGCATGGAGGTGATCGTCGCGCCGCACCATGTGGACCTCGAAACGATCAGGCGGGTCGCGCCAGATGGCGTGCTGCTCTCGAATGGGCCAGGCGATCCAGAGAGCGTGGAGCGGCTGGTGGCGCTGACCCGCACGCTGATCTACGAGGAGCGCATGCCGCTGATGGGCATTTGCCTGGGGCATCAGATCATCGGCCTGGCGGCGGGCGCGCGGACCGGGCGGCTGCTCTTCGGCCACCACGGCGCAAACCATCCTGTGCGCGAGGTGCGTACTGGGCGCGTGACCGTGACCTCGCAAAACCACAATTTCCAGGTGCTGGCGGAGACGCTGTCCGCCGAGAGCGGCTTCTACGTCAGCCACATCAACCTCTCGGACGAGAGCGTGGAGGGGCTGGCGCATGAGACGCTGCCGGTCTTCTCGGTGCAATATCACCCGGAGGCGTCACCCGGCCCGGAGGATAACCACTACCTGTTCGACCGCTTCGCCGCGCTGCTGGCCCCCGCGCGGAACAAGACGCGAGACAAAGCGCGGGCGGCGGGGTGAGCGAGGGCGATGAACATGAGCGAGCCGCGCGCAGGCGCCGTCACGCTACCCGTCCCTGGCCAGCCAGCGGGAGGTTATACCCTGACGCGGGCGACTGAGCGAGACGCCCTGGCGGTGGTGGCGCTGCACGACGACGCGGCGCGCTGGCTCCAGACCCGCGGCATCGATCAGTGGCGCGAGGGCGAGTACACATCGGAGAGTATGCAGGTGGCTATCTGCGCTGGGCATGAGGTGTATCTCGCGTGGCGCGCGGATCGTCCGGCGGGCGCATTCTCGCTCCAGTGGGACGACGCGGAGATGTGGGGCGAGCAGCCACCCGACGCAGGCTATGTCCACGGTCTGTGCGTGCGGCGGGCGTGCGCCGGAGTCGGCCTGGGCGCCGCGCTGCTGGACTGGGCCGGACGGCGCGTGGCCGCCGAGGGGCGCGCGCTGCTGCGACTCGATTGCATGGCGGCGAATCCCCGCCTGCGCGCCTGGTATGAGGCGCAGGGATTCATCTATCAGGGCGAGGCTGAGGAGGGCTGGGCCGCGCTCTATCAGCGGCCAGCCCAGCGTGAGGAGCGACTGTCATGACGCGCGACGAGATACAGAGTGTGCTGGTCATCGGTTCCGGGCCGATCATCATTGGCCAGGCCGCCGAGTTCGACTATGCCGGGGCGCAGGCCTGCCGCGCGCTGCGCGAGGAGGGCAAGCGCGTCATCCTGGTCAACTCCAATCCGGCCACCATCATGACCGATGAGGGGCTGGCCGACGCCACCTATATCGAGCCGCTGACCGTCGAATCAGTGCGGCGCGTCATCGCCCGCGAGCGCCCCGATGGGTTGCTGGCCACGCTCGGTGGGCAGACGGGCCTCAACCTGGCCGTCGCGCTGGCCGATGCGGGCGTGCTCGACGAGTTCCATGTCCAGTTGCTCGGTACCCCGCTCGATACCATCCGCAAGGCCGAGGACCGCGAGCTGTTCAAGCAGCTCCTGCTGGACCTGGGGCTGACCGTGCCGCCCAGCAAGTCCGTCACGACGCTGGAGGGCGCGCTGGCCTTCTCGGATGAGGTCATTGGCGTGCCAGCGGTCATCCGTCCGGCCTTCACCCTCGGCGGCACAGGCGGCGGCATCGCCCGCACGCGCGAGGAGTTGGCGCGCATCGCCCGGCGCGGCCTCGACGCCAGTCCCATCCATCAGATTCTGGTCGAGCAATACCTCGGCGGCTGGAAAGAGATCGAGTACGAGGTCATCCGCGACGCGGCGGGCGCCTGCATTACCGTCTGCAACATGGAGAACTTCGACCCGCTGGGCGTCCACACCGGCGACAGCATCGTCGTCGCGCCCAGCCAGACGCTCTCCGACAAAGAGTATCAGATGCTGCGGACGGCTGCCGTGCGGATCATCACCGCGCTGGGCGTGGAGGGCGGCTGCAACATCCAGTTCGCGCTCGACCCGTACAGCTTCCGCTACTACGTCATCGAGGTCAACCCGCGCGTCAGCCGCAGCTCGGCGCTGGCCTCGAAGGCCACTGGCTACCCCATCGCGCGCGTCGCCACCAAGATCGCCATCGGCAAGCGGCTGGACGAGATCACCAACGAGGTCACGGGCAAGACGGTCGCCGCCTTCGAGCCTGCGCTGGACTACGTGGTGGTCAAGATTCCGCGCTGGCCCTTCGACAAGTTCCCGCTGGCCGACCGTGGCCTCGGCACCCAGATGAAGGCGACCGGCGAGGTGATGGCGATTGACCGCACCTTCGAGGCGGCGCTACAGAAGGCGATGCGGGCGCTGGAGGTGCGGGCCGACACTCTGAACAGCCTGCCGAGCGACGTGGATGACCTGGGCGAGTTCCCGCCGAACGATGTGCGGCTGTGGCGCCTGCTCGACTCGCTGCGGGTGGACCCGGCGGAGGGCGCGATTGACGCGCTGCACAGCGAGACGGGCATCGACCGCTGGTTCCTGGCCAAGCTGCGGCGCATCGTGCTGATGGAGCAGCGCCTCGCCCGCCAGGAGCTGACGCCGGAGCTATTGCGGGCGGCCAAGCGGATGGGCTTCTCCGACCAGCAGATCGGCGCGGCGCGTGGCGAGACGGCGCTGAGCGTGCTGCTGAAGCGGCGGGAGTGGGGCGTCCGCCCGACCTTCAAGATGGTGGACACCTGCGCCGCCGAGTTCGCCGCCCGCACGCCCTACTTCTACTCGACCTACGAGCAGGAGAACGAGGCGCCGCCGCTGCTCGGCCCCAAGGCGGTCGTGCTCGGCTCCGGCCCCATCCGCATCGGCCAGGGCATCGAATTCGACTATTGCTCGGTGCGCGCGTCGCAGGCGCTGCACGCGGCGGGCGTGGCCAGCGTGATGATCAACTCCAATCCGGAGACGGTCAGCACCGACTTCGATATGTCGGATCGCCTCTACTTCGAGCCGCTGGACGCCGAGAGCGTCATCGCCATCCTGGAGAACGAGGCGGGCGGGCCGGACAACCTGCCGCCGGTGGTGACACAGTTTGGCGGGCAGACGGCGATCGGGCTGGCGGCTCCGCTGGCGGCGGCTGGCGCGCCGATCCTCGGCACATCGGTGGACAGCATCGACATTGCCGAGGATCGCCGCCGCTTCGACGCGCTGATGGAGCGGCTGGGCGTGCCGCGTCCGCGTGGGGCGGCGGTGACGAGCGTGGCCGAGGCGCAGCGGGTGGCGGAGGAGGTGGGCTATCCGGTGCTGGTGCGCCCCAGCTATGTGCTGGGCGGGCGCGCGATGGAGATCATCCGCTCGCCTG
Source organism: Ktedonobacterales bacterium (assembly GCA_036393135.1). Classification (GTDB taxonomy): domain Bacteria; phylum Chloroflexota; class Ktedonobacteria; order Ktedonobacterales; family JADMIN01; genus JAKAIY01. The sequence goes on along the minus strand of DASVWQ010000355.1, from coordinate 264 downwards.
AGGCGCTGACCAGCTACGTTACACGCATCATCGGCCAGTTTGGCGAGCATCCCATCCTGATCGACCGCTACCTCTCTGGCCGCGAGATCGAGGTGGACGCCATCAGCGACGGGACCGATACGCTGATCCCCGGCGTGATGGAGCATATCGAGCGGGCGGGGGTGCATTCGGGCGACAGCTTCGCCGTCTACCCCACGCAGACGCTCTTGCCGGAGGAGATTCGCACGGTGGCGCGCTATACCAGCGAGATCGCCCGCGCGCTGA
>DASVWQ010000354.1:0-4171 GCA_036393135.1 Ktedonobacterales bacterium | reverse complement strand
GGCAGCAGCCACTCCGGGCGCGCAGCGGCCAGCGCCAGCGGTGTATCCGGGAAGCGCGCGACGCCAAATGTTAGCAGCGTAAGCGCGGTGAAGACACCCATCCGGTCGCCGGGCCTGCGCCAGAAGACGAGCAGCGAGAGCGCAAGCCAGACAAATGCGGAAAAGGCGTCGAGCGCCACCAGATAAGCGGCGGTCGCCTGGCAGCCGCTACCTGCGCAGGTCGCGCGCAATCCCGCGTAGCGCAAGGGCGCCGCCGCCACGAAGACCGCGACGGTGACGCAGGTGATGGCGAGATAACCAACCCAGACGAGGTAGAGCGCGGGCGGGCGGATGCGCGCGAGCGGACCGGGCGTCGCGGGCGGCGTAGACAACGCCATGAGCAGTCGTCGCATCCGCGTGTTGACCTCCACGCCCGCATATTTGCGCCCTGCGCGCCAAACTCTTTCTCGCAGTCTAGCGGAGGCGCCGTTACGTGGACGTTACAGCTCGCTGGGTGTGGCGCGAGTCACACAATCCATTCGCGGCGCGCGGCGAAGTGGTAGAGCGCCGCTTCCTGCTCTGGCGTGGTGACTGCGCCCGTGCGAATCTCGCGCACGCGCGCGATGGCTTGCTCTGCGCTGGCCCCGCGCCGAATGAGCCAGGCGGCCAGGATGGTTCCGGTGCGTCCGGCGCCGAAGCGACAGTGGACGAGCGCCGCGCGGTTCAGGCTGTGCTGCTGCTCGATGAAATCCAGCGCTTTGATGAAGTCGGAGGGATGAGGAGCCGTCTGGTCGGGGATGGGAAGGTGATAGGCGACCAGCCCATGCCGCGCCAGAGGCGTCGCCGCTAGCGGTCGCTCGGTGAGCGTCAGGACCGCGCCGATGCCCAGTTCGACGAGTGAACGGCAGTCGTTGTCGAGGCGCTGTTCCGTTGTCCACTCGTCTTGTGGAGACATGGGGGAAGGCCAACCCGAGTCGCCTCCAGGGCGCGGGCTGCCTGCGAGACTGCCCTCCACGAGCCAGTAAAATCCTGGAAACGCCATAGTCTGATTCCCTCACAGTCATCGGCAGGGCGTCACGGTCGCCTCACACCTCACTTCAGTATCCGCGCAGAAGCGGGCGCATCGCAACCCGCGTTTGGGTAGGTCGCGCCTGAGCGTCCAGGCAGGTCGTGGCTGGAGGGTAATCGGGCGTGGTCAGCGGGCTATAGTCGTTGACGAGGCAAGGCGGATGCGTTACCATCAAGGCGCTAAGGTGGGGCGAGGCCGCCCACAGTACGCGCATGCGTCGGGCGCCCCGCCGCATCGCGGTGAGGAAGACGCATGAATCTGCTCCAAGTGCTGTTTCTGGCGATCCTGCAGGGTGTCACGGAGTTATTCCCTGTCAGCAGTCTGGGACATACTGTTATTATCCCCGGCATCCTCGGCTGGAATACCACGCTCCAGAGTCCAACTTTCCTGCCCCTCCTGGTGATGTTGCACCTCGGCACATCTGTCGCGCTGCTCACCTTCTTCTGGCGCGATTGGGTGCAGCTGCTCCGTGGCGGGCTGCGGACGGTGATCGCTGGCCGCTTCTCGAAAGATGTGGACCCGGAGGGGTATGGACGGCAGCTCGCGCTGGTCGTTGTCGGAACGATTCCCGCTGGGCTAATTGGTCTGATCTTCCAGAAGGTGCTCGAGGCTGGCTTCAGCATTCCAATTCTCGCGGCGTCGTTCCTGGTCATGAATGGCGCGGTGTTGCTGGCAGGTGAGCGACTCTGGCGGCGACAGCGCGAGAAAGAGAAGCTGATGGCCGCCGAAGCCCCGTTGTTCGTCGCGGTGGGTAGTTCGCTCGATGAAATGTCCTTTGGTCAGGCGGCGCTGATTGGTCTGGCGCAATGCCTCGCGCTGGTTCCGGGGTTCTCGCGCTCTGGTCTGACGATGGTAGCCGGCATGGCGAACGGCTTGAGCCACGAGGCGGCGGCGCGCTTCTCGTTCCTGCTGGCCACGCCGATCATCCTGGCGGCTGGCGTGCTGGAGGTTCCCAAACTGCTGCAACACCAGTACCGCGCCGACCTGCCTATCGCCGCCGCTGGTGGGGTGGTAGCGGGCATCGCCGCCTATCTCAGCGTGCGCTTCCTGATGAAATACTTCGAGAGTAACCGGCTCGAGCCGTTCGCCTACTATTGCGCTGCGGCGGGCTTGCTGGCGTATGGCTACTTCGCCCTGCAGTTCCTCCACGTCTTGCCGTAAGGCGTTGTGGCCGGTGTGTTGTGGGCGCGATTTGTCTCTGCGTCCGCGTCGATAGGAGAAACTACGCGTATGAAATCCGCCTGGCTCATTGGCGGCCTGATCGCCATTGTCTGTCTCGCGCTGGCCGTGTTCTATGCGATACCCGGCATCAGCCACCCGCTGACGTTCAGTGGCGACCCGATGGCGGCCCACTACAAGCATGCCATCGTCTTCTTCGGGCTGGCAATCGTCGCGTTGCTGGGCGCGCGGTTCGCGGCCAATTCGCGCCGATAGGCTCCGTCGCGCAGCCCGTTTGGGCGGCAGGTAGCGGCGATGAGGCTGTCACTGGTACGATGTAAGCGTGTGGTGTGGTGGCAACGCCCCCACGCGACGGCGATGAGGCTCGCCGACGAACCGTGACGCCTGCTGATGGCGTCGCTAATGGCTTCTACTCCGGCTGATCCGCGCCAAGACGGCGCGGCGCCGCTGTAGAGGCTATTTTTGTGCTCAAAATCTGTAGAGTGAGGTTGACCGAAGTGCTACGCAAGCTGTCCCTCGTGCTGGCAGGTGGGTTCTGCGGCGCGATGACACGATACGCCCTTGCCAAACCCCTGCTGTCTCTTGGCTCCGCGCTAGCTGGCGCCAGTGCGAGCTTCCCCTATGACACCCTCCTCATCAATCTGACAGGCGCTTTGCTCATCGGTCTGCTCTATGGCGCATTCGAGCATGGCGCGCCGCTCGCGCCGGATGTGCGGCTGGCGCTGGGGACGGGCTTTCTGGGCGCCTACACGACATTCAGCACGTTTATGGTCGGCGCCGCGACGATGCTGCGGAGCGGGCAGGCGCTAACCGCGCTGCTCTATCTCGGCGGGGCGATGACGGCTGGCGTTGCTCTGGCCTACGTCGGATACATGCTCGCGGGACAGGCGATGGCGCGTCAGTGGGCGTGGCGCCTCACGGTATCGGATGAGTTGCTCGTAGATGGCGGCTGGGAGCTTGCGCCGGACGAGATCGAGGAGGAGCGCGACCCTCTCCCCCAGGTTGGACACCAGACCGCCGTGCTCGACGCCGAGGGGAGTGTGCGATGACCGCCATGACGACGGCTATCGGCATCGGCATGACAGGCGCGCTGGGCGCCGCGACTCGCTACCTGCTGGTGGAGTGGGTTGCGCGTCGCTGGCGCAAACCGTTTCCACTGGCCACCTTTGCCATCAATGTCAGCGGTTCGTTCGCGCTGGGTTTACTGACGACGGCGTTTGCGGCTTCGGCGGGCCTGGAGACGCGCCTGCTGCTAGGGACGGGCTTCCTCGGCGGGTATACGACGTTCAGCGCACTCAGCTTCGAGACGGTCGCGTTGGCGCGTCGTGACGAAACTGCCCACGCCTGGCTCTACATCGGCGGTTCGGTGGCTGCGGGCGTGGCCGCCGCGCTGCTGGGGATGGCGCTGGGCCTGGCGGTGTAGCGGCGAGAGCAACGGGAGCGCGCCGTCTCATGACGACCCGCTCCCGTTGCGCGTGTATCGACTGAATTCAGTTGCTGGCCGCCGTCACCGCTGGCCACAGGTCCACTGAGCGGCTGACTTTGACCGCCGCCGCGCGGGCGATGAACTCGTCCAGCGGGATTGCGCCCAGATTCTCGTTGGAGCGCAGACGTAAGGCGACCGTCCCAGCCTCGGCCTCCTTGTCGCCCACGACCAGCATGTACGGGATCTTCCGCAGTTGCGCATCGCGCACCTTCGCGTTCATGCGCTCCTTGCGGCTGTCCACCTCAGCGCGCAGCCCCGCCGCCTGGAGCCGCTCCAGCACACGCTGGGCATACTCGCCGTGCTTCTCGTCCGAGATCGGGATGACCATTGCCTGCACAGGCGAGAGCCAGACCGGGAACGCGCCCGCGTAGTGCTCGATCAGGACGCCCAGGAAGCGCTCCGTCGAACCCATGATGGCGCGGTGGATGATGGCCGGGCGATGTGGCTGGCCGTCCTCC
>DASVWQ010000353.1:0-2837 GCA_036393135.1 Ktedonobacterales bacterium | reverse complement strand
CATCTGGGACGAAAGAGCGTGCGCTCTCCGTGGTTCCACCCACCATTCCGAGTGGCGCGCGTCGTCTCGCGCGACTACTGTGCGTCACTCGCTTTGCAGTGGCCGGTAACGGAGCCTCCGCAGCGGTCTAGCCCGGGCGATTCGCCCAGGGTTCGGCGCTGAGCTGGCGGGTGGTATTCGCGTGGCGCGTTCGCGATAGGACAGCTCTCAGCCGATGGCTGTCCATCTCTGTGCGCGGGCGCCACGTTACTCGTCCCGCTCGTTGCGATCCTGATATATGCAGTCAGTGTAGCACGCGGCGCGAAGGAACAGCAAGCATGATGGCGACGATAACGGGCAAGTAAGCCGCGGGTGGTGACGCGAATGCCGACGATGGGCGACCACGCGAGCAAGGCGGGCGCGTGCTACACTGACAGGGCAGACCAGATCGCTCAGCGGTGACTGCTGTTCGTTTGCTGGAAAAATCGATGTGAGGATTGCTCGATGGATGAGACTAGCCCGTCGTTAGAACTCCCTGTGGACGCTTTGCGCCGTCGCACTGATCCGCAACGGCTTCAGTTTCAGACGACTGCCGGACTGCCCGCGCCGACCTCGCTGGCCGGACAGGACCGCGCGCGTGAAGCGATGGAACTGGCGCTGAGTATCCCCGGCGGACAATTCAACCTCTATGTCGCGGGTCTGCCTGGCTCCGGCCGCACGGACGCCACGCTCGCTCTGACGCGCGAGCTAGCGCAGACTCGGCGCGCGAAGAGCGACTGGGTGTATGTCTACAATTTTGAGCGGCCAGAGGAGCCGGTGGCGCTGGAGTTACCTGCTGGCAAGGGTACGGCGTTCGCGCGGCATGTGGCGGCCTATGTCATCGAGTGCCGCCGCGAGCTTGGCCGCGCCTTTACCTCAGACGCCTATGACAAGCAGGCCGAGGAGGATATCGCCGAGCCGATGGCGCGTCGGGAACGCCTGATCGAGTCGGTAAAAGCCGAGGCGCTCACGCTGAATCTGGCGCTTGAGGGGACACCATCGGGCATGCGACTCGTGCCGCTCAAACCTGCGCAAGATGGGACACCGCGCGAGCCGCTATCGGAGGAGGAGTTGAACGCGCTGACGGAGTCCGAGCAGGAGCAGTTGCAGGCGAACGAGGAGCGCGTCAAGCAGGCCCTTGGGCGGGCGTTGCGGCAGGTACACCTGGCCGAGGATGATGCGCGAACGGCGCTGAAGCGGCTGGACCACGCTGTGGCGGATACGGCGGTGCGCCACCGCTCCGAGCTGATCGCCGGCGCCTATGCCAACTTGCCTGAGGCGCAGAGCTATCTGCGCTCCCTGCGAGCGGATGTGGTAGAGCATGCGCGGGCCTTGCTGGATGGCGACAGTGGTGGTCAGGATGAGGAGCAGGGAAGTGGCGGCGGGCCAAACCCCGATGCGCTGCCAATGGACGACGACCCGCGCAATCAGGTCTCGTTGACCCAGCTCATGCGGCGCTACGGCGTGAATGTGATGGTGTCGCACGACGCCGACGCTCCCGCCCCCGTCGTGGTCGAGTCTAACCCGACCTACGCCAATTTGATGGGTCGCATCGACATTCTGGGGCGCCAGAACTCCAGCTTTACCGACCACATGTTGCTCAAGCCTGGTTCCATGCACAAGGCGGCTGGCGGCTTCCTGATCGTCCAGGCGACCGACATCCTGAGCCAGTCGAACGCCTGGGAGGCGCTCTCGCGTATGGCGCGCTTCAACCAGATCGAGCTGGAGAATGGCTCGCAGTCGCAGCAAAGCTCGCCCGGGCTGACGATCCGCCCGCAACCGATCCGCGCCGATGTCAAGGTCGTGGTCATCGGCGCCTACAACCTCTACAGTCGGCTCGCCGAAATGGATCCGGACTTCCTCCAGATCTTCAAGGTGCGCGCCGACTTCGAGTTCGACATGCCGCGCGAGGGCGCGGGCGAGCGTGTCTACTCCGAGGTCGCGGGCCAGGCGGTGCGCTCACGGAGTTTCCCTGATCTCACGGATGAGGCGGTGGCGCTGGTGGTCGAGGAGGGCGCTCGCTGGGCTGAGGATCAGACGCGCGTCTCGACGCAGGTGGACGATGTGCGCGACCTTTGTGTGGAGGCGGGCTACTTCGCCCAGAAGACCAACGACACACTGACGCGCGCGGCACATGTCAGCCAGGCGATTCGCGCCCGCGATCGGCGTGGCGCGCTGCTCTCGGACCGCCGCGCCGAGGATATCCTGAACAATGAATTGCTCATTGCGACTCAGGGAGTGGCGGTCGGCCAGATCAACGGGCTGGCGGTGAATGAGGCCCTGGGCGTCGCGTTTGGCTTCCCCGTGCGAATCACGGCGACGGTGGCGCCTGGCTATCTCGGCGTGACGGATGTGGACCACGAGTCCGAGATGAGCGCCCCGACGCATACCAAGGGCGTTCTCATCGGCGAGGGGTTCCTGTCCGGGCTGTTCGCCGACCAGTTTCCGCTCCGGCTGGCGGCCAGCGTCACGATGGAGCAATCATATGCGTTGATCGACGGCGATAGCGCCTCCTCCGCCGAGCTGTTCGCCATCCTCTCCGCGCTCTCTGGCGTGCCGATCAAGCAGTCGCTGGCCGTGACCGGCTCTGTCAACCAGTACGGCGCGATCCAGGCGATAGGCGCGGTGAACTACAAGATCGAGGGCTTCTTCCGCGTCTGCGAGCAGCGTGGCCTGACGGGTGAGCACGGTGTATTGATCCCCCGCGCCAACGTGCGCTCACTGATGTTGCGCCCTGCTGTCGTCGAGGCGGCGCGCGCGGGCAAGTTCCATATCTACGCGATCGATACCGTCGCCGAGGGCATTCAGCTACTCACCGG
>DASVWQ010000352.1:0-2681 GCA_036393135.1 Ktedonobacterales bacterium | reverse complement strand
CGCGTCTCTACCTCCGCCACTCCGTCTCCAGGGGCGCTCGGAGCCTCCGGGCAGGAACCCGGCGTGTGGTATGCGCGAACCCACCCACCCAATGTGGGACCCCGGCAGGAAGCCGGAAGCGAACGCTGACAGGATCGTTGTTGAACGCAAAGTGCTAGAAGGTGTTCTGCCCTCCATGTGGAGCAAGAAACACGTCGCGCTGGGTAGCGCGACAGGCCTTGGCGTCCTCGCGCTGCTCGCCGGGCTGTTCTCGGCGCATGGGGCCTTCGCCGCCCCGACGGCAAGCGGCCCCACCAGCTCATCCGTCCAGGCGGCCCTGGTTGGCACGGCCTCATTAAACACTGGTTCAGGCACAGCCTCAGGCGGCAAAGCCTCGACCGAGTTTGGTCCATCGGTCGATGAGCAGGCGCCCCACACCTCCACGATCATCCGCGTCCCGGCGAGCGGCGTGCCCAATCCTGCGGGCCTGGGAGTCGTGACGGACTCTGGCAATGGCTTCGCGGGCCTCAACCACTTCCAGCAGCGCTACGCTGGCACGGGCGCCTACGCTGGCACGCAGTTCAGCCTGGAGCCACCCGATCAGGCGCTCTGCGTTGGCGGTGGCTACGTGGTGGAGAGCATCAACACAGCGGTCGCCGTCTACAACACGTCAGGCGCGCTGCAGGGCGGCGTGACGCCGCTCAACCAATTCTTCGGCCTGGCGCCAGAGATCAACCGCACGACGGGTGTATACGGTGACTTCACCAGCGACCCGAAGTGCTACTACGATAGCGACACGGGCCACTTCTTCCTGACGATGCTCCAGATCGATGTAGACCCGGCGACAGGGAACCTCAACCCGCACAGCCACACCTACATCGCGGTGAGCAAGACGAGCAATCCAACGGACAAGTGGAACGTCCTCTCGTTCGACACAACCGACGACGGCTCGAACGGCACGCTGAACCACGCTGGCTGTCCCTGTTTCGGCGACCAGCCGCTGATCGGCGCTGACAAGTACGGCTTCTACATCACGACCAACGAGTTCCCGATTTTCGCCAACGGTTTCAACGGCGCGCAGGTCTACGCCTTCTCCAAGGTAGCTCTTGAGCGCGGTTCGACCACCAATGGCGTTCACCTGGACGTTGGCGGCACGGCCTCGACACCCGACAAGGTCTGCTGCTGGTATTCGCTCCAGCCTGCGACCTCGCCAGCCGCACAGTATGCGACGGCGAACGGCGGCACGGAGTATCTCCTGAGCGCGCTCGACTTCAGCGCCACGCTGGATAATCGTGTGGCGGTCTGGGCGCTCTCCAATACGCAGTCGCTCACGAGCCGTAATCCGTCGCTGAACGTTGCGCACGCGGTGATCGGCAGCGAGGTCTATGGTCAGCCGCCGAGCGCCGTGCAGAAGAGCGGCGCGATCCCGCTGGCCGACTCCATCAAGAACCCGCTGGCGCAGATTCAGAGCAACGATGACCGCATGAACCAGGTCGTCTACGCTGGCGGCAAGCTGTGGTCGGGTGTCAATTCCGTCGTCCAGACGCCAAACGGCCCGACGCGCTCCGCTATCGCCTACTTCGAAGTCGCGCCAGCGAGCGGCGGCAGTTTCGCGCCGACAATGGCGGGCCAGGGCTATGTGGCAGTCAACCAGGAAAACACGCTGTATCCGTCCATCGGCGTCAATGCCAATGGTGGCGCAGTGATGACCTTCACCCTGGTCGGGCCAGACTACTATCCGAGCGCGGCCTACTATGACCTGACCGGCGGCGATGGCAATGTCCACATCGTCGGCGCGGGCGTCGGGCCGGAGGACGGCTTCACGGGCTACAAGAAGCTCGGTGGTGGTGGCTCCTCGCGCTGGGGCGACTATTCCGCGGCGGTCGCGGGGCCTGACGGTTCGATCTGGATGGCTACCGAGTACATCGGCCAGACCTGCTCCGACGCGCAGTTCAACGCCGATACCACCTGCGGCGGCACGCGCAGCTTCTACGCGAACTGGGGTACCTACATCGCGAGTGTCCAGCCGTAGGACGCCAGACGCATCACATCACATCGCCCGCTGAGTAAGCGGAACACGAGGTCCGCATCCCTTTCTGGGGGTGCGGGCCTCGCTGCATCTGGCGCGGTGGGTGGTCATCCCTCTCTGCGCATACGCCGCACGCTCGCGTATACTGATACATATAGCGGAGCGGGCGGATTACCCGCGCCAACGGTGATGTGTGCTCTTGGGGGGCTTTCGCGCCCACCCGCGCAGGATGTGGCGGTGTATCGGGGATGTGGGTCGTCGATTGCTCGAACTATCTCTATCAGCGGGTCGCGGCGAATGAGTGGGCCGCGCGCCAGGTCCTCTCGGAGCCGACACGCGGCCCGCGTGGCCCGCTGCGCAACCTGTGGTGGCGGCTGACCGGTGGCCCGCGCCGCGCCCGCGCCGAGCGGCTGGCCCAGAGCGCGGCGGCCCAGCGCGAGGCGGAGATCTATCGCCGTGGGCTCCAGGGCGAGGAGGCGCTGATCTGGTTCCTGGCTCCGCGCCTCGACAACCGCTATCTGCTGCTGCGCAACTACACCCCGCCGCCGCCCTGGCGCACTGGCGGCGACATCGACGGCGTGCTGCTGGGGCCGAACGGCGTCACAGTCTTCGAGGTGAAGGCCTGGCGCGGCATCTATCGCGCGGAGGGCGAGAACTGGCTCTTCCTCCCGCG
>DASVWQ010000351.1:0-12966 GCA_036393135.1 Ktedonobacterales bacterium | reverse complement strand
CGGTGATGCGGTCGAGGTCGCCCAGCTCGCGCTTGAGGCTGGCAAGCATCGCCAATGCCACGCGCTGGGCGGCGAGATAGGCGTCGTCGGGTGAGACTTCGGCCCCGACCTTGCCCAGCGGCGGCGCCATCGTGCCATCGGCGGCGGATGGCCCGTGGCCGGAGACAAACGCGCGGTCGCCCCACACCCGCACGGGCGCGAATGGCAGCCGCACGGGCGCCTGGGTCGCCGCCGGAAGGATTAGCCCGCGCTCGGCCAGCTTCGCCTCGATCTTCATGGATGCGCCCTCCATTGGGAGACGATACTCAAATACTACGACCTGTACGACGATGAAACTGTGAGGACCTGTCACGGGCTCTTGGATTAGTCCAGACGAGTCTGGTCTGTGCTCCCCGATGTTTTGGCTGTTGTCACGATTGCGCGAAGTTCCTCTATTGTCAGATATGAGGGTGGATTCCGGTGAATCATGCGGTGACAATTGCTGCAAAGGACTGCCATATCTGTCACCGGATCAACCTGTATCGATCCACCATATGTAGAGATGGGACGTTTGTGGTGAACCTCGATGTAGTCGGCTCCGTGTTCACCATACGTTTCCTCGAACGAAAAGCCACAAGCCTGACAGCGAGTTCCATGTATTCGAATGGCAGCAGCGCGTAATTTCACATCACGCTCGTAGTGGTTCACGAGCTTGGTCGAACTTGCGCCCTCAAAGCCTCCTTCCTCGTCCCTAAGGGCTTGAATGACTTCACCGCTCTTCTTCAATTCTTTTTCGGAGAGATGGCCTTCTTCATATGTCGCGATTACCTGGTTCAAAAGTGCGGCAGATTCCTCGGTCAATTCTCGGGTGGCTCGTAAAGTCTGTTTATCCAGCAATCCCGACCCAGACGGAGTAAAGGTTAGGTTCTTAATTCCGGTTTGGGTCTTGCATTGAATCTGCTCGACGATCGCCCGTGCTACCCGATTGTCGCGGCGTAGACTCATCGGCTGGAATGCTTCTGCTTGATAGCCCTGTGCATCCGCCTCAGTCTCACCTGGGTAGGGAGAGCTATCCGTGCGAGTCTCGACTGTCTTTATCTCTAGGCGGCTCAGCAGATACAGCGCGCCCTCCTTAACAGTCACCTCATATAAGAAATCGCCCGGGCTCACACTCAACAGTCTTTCGTCTCCATACACTACATCAACTGGAGCGTTTTCCCCATATTTCTGAATGTACTCGTCTACGCTTGTATTTCGCCAGTAATGCGTGAAGTATCGAGGCATATTCACGGCCTTTCTCTCAAATAACTGCCCGCCTCATTGTAACATGGCAGAGCCTCGAAATTGAGCGATGTGAAGATGGCTCGAACGAGTTACGGCTGGATGGCCGCCGCGATCAGCGGCTCCATCCCAGCGATATTGCCCAGCAGGCCAGCGGGGACGCCGTAGCGCCGCGCCAGCCAGGCCGGGTCGGTGTAGCTGACCCACACCTGGCCCCGCGTGTCGCGCCAGACCAGCGCCCGCAATGGCAGATCGAGCGCGAGCAGCGGCGCGGCGGCCATCAGCGGCGTTCCGGCGCGCGGCGAGCCGAAGATCAGCAGCTTCGATTCCAGCATCGCCATGCCGATTCGCTCGGCCTCGCCGCTGTGGTCGATCAGGTCGAAGAGCGTGAGGCCCTTGCCTGTCACCGCCTGCTCGATCCGCGCGACGGTCTGGGCGAGCGGCCACGCGCTCGGACGCGAGACGACGCCCTCTGGCGCGACGACGCCGAATGGAGTGGATTCGCTCATCTTGGCTCCTCCTCTGGCGTGGCGGCTGTCTCGGCGGCTATCTCGGCTGTCTCAGCGGGCGCGCTCCAGCCGGGGTCCTGGAGGGCGGCGTGAGCGGCGGCCTGTTCCGCATCGCGCTTGTTGTGTCCTTGCCCGCGCCCGATCACCACCTCGCCCACCAGCGCCTCCACAGTAAAGGTGCGCTGGTGCGATGGCCCTTCCTGATTGACCACCAGATAGCGCGGCGTGATGCCCAATTGCCCCTGCGCTAGCTCCTGCAGGAGCGACTTGTCATCCTTCACCCGGCGCTGGCGGATGGCGCTGCTGGCCTCGGCGCGCAGCAGTGGCGCGAGGTAGGCCCGCGCGGCTTCCAACCCGGCGTCGAGGTAGAGCGCGCCGATCACGGCCTCAAAGGCTGAGGCGATCAGCGTCTCGCGGTCGCGCCCGCCAGTGGACTCCTCGCCGCGCCCCAGCCGCAGCCAGGGGCCGAGCGGGATGCGGCGGGCGAAGTCGGCCAGCGTCGAGGCGCGGACCAGCGCGGCGCGGAGCTGCGTCAGATCGCCCTCCGGCGCGTCGGGGCGCTGCTGGTAGAGCAGGTCGGCGCTGACCAGCGCCAGCACAGCGTCGCCGAGGAACTCCAGTCGCTCATTCGAGACCACCCCCGGCGCGGCGAACTCGTAGGCATAGGAGCGATGGGTGAGCGCGTCGAGCAGGAGCTGGCGGCTGGCGAAGGTGTGGCCCAGCGCGGCCTCCAGCCTGGCCAGCGGGTCGTCGCCCGCCTCCGGCGCGGCGCCTTCGGCGGTCTCCGGCGCGGCGAGGCGCGGGCGCTCGCGGGTGGCGGCGCGGCCCTTCGCGGTGGCCTGCGCGCTGGCGCGGGAGGCGCGCGGGCGTGGCGCGTCCTCCGCCGCGACGATCAGCCCGGCGCCCGCTTCGGCCTGGCCAATCACGCTGGCGGCGACGCCCGCCTCCGCCAGCGCGGCCAGCGCGGCGCCCAGGCGCTCCGGCGCGATGGCGGCCAGCAGCCCACCGGAGGTCTGCGGATCGGCCAGCAGCAGGCGGTCGAGGTCGCTCACCGCGCCATCGTAGGCCACATGCTCGCTGACGGCGGCCAGGTTGCGCGCGGTCCCGCCAGGGGTGTGGCCAGCGGCGGCGTACTCGCGAGCGCCCGCCAGCCAGGGGATGCGCGGGAGGTCAAAGCGCAGCGCGCAGCCGCTCTGGGTCGCCATCTCCAGCGCGTGGCCCAGCAGACCGAAGCCGCTGATGTCAGTGCAGGCGTGGGCGTCGGCGCCGAGGCTGGCGAAGACCCGCCCGGCGGCGGCGTTGAGCGTCGTCATGCTGACGATGGCGGCGGCATGGCGCTCGGTGAAGGCGGGATCGTCCACGCCGTCTTTCTGCGCGGTGGAGAGGATGCCTGTCCCCAGCGGTTTCGTCAGGATCAGCGCGTCACCGGGGCGTGCGCCGCCCTTGGTCAGGATGTGCGCGGGGTGGACGATGCCCAGCGCCGCCAGCCCATACTTCGGCTCGGCGTCGGTGATAGTGTGGCCGCCCGCGATGACGGCGCCCGCCTCGCGAACCTTCTCGGCGCCGCCGCGCAGGATGGCGGTGAGGATGTCGGGATCGAGGTCATCGGGGAAGGCGACCAGGTTGAGGGCGAAGAGCGGCGTCCCGCCCATCGCGTAGATGTCGCTGAGCGCGTTGGCGGCGGCGATGGCCCCGAACGTCGCTGGATCATCCACGATTGGCGGGAAGAAATCGGCGGTCGCGACGATGGCCTGCGCGTCGTTGAGCCGGTAGACGGCGGCGTCATCAGCCGCGCCCAGACCAACGAGTAGGTCGGGCGTCACATCGCCGAAGAGGTTGGTGAGCGGACGCAGCACGTGCGCCAGGGCGTCAGCGCCCATCTTGGACGCTCAGCCAGCGCAACTGGCGAGCGTCGTCAGTCGTACCTGCCTACCTGGAGCCATCGCTTCTCTTGCCCTTCGCTGTCAGACGGGGCCGCATGCGCGCTGGCGGCATGTCGCGTCCCGCCGTCATTGTACGGCCCGTCCGGCGCGAGCGTCAAAATTGATTCGCCGCCAGTTGTCCGCGCAATAGCTGGCGGTGGACGCGATGGTGTACGATAGCAGCGCGCCGCGTGGTCGAGGTGGCGGCGCGGATGTTCACGAGATCTTCAGAGGCAGGGCGACGTGCGAAACATTTGGGGTGATTCTTCGCTCCAACCGCATATGGATGACTGGACAGCGCACTCACTGACGACCAGTGGCCTGGAGAGCGTCTCACTTCCTGGCTTTGGCGCGCAATCCCAGCCCGGGGCGACCATCACAGGCGAGGAGTCTGCGCTGATTGCGCGCGCCCGCGCGGGCGACCAGGACGCCTTCGGCATGCTGGTGCGGCTGCATCAGCGCCAGGTCTATAATCTGGCCCTGCGCATGCTACGCGACCCGGAGGAGGCTAACGAGGCGACCCAGGAAGTCTTCCTTTCCGCCTGGCAGGGGCTGCGTCACTTCCGCGAGGAGGCGCGCTTCTCGACCTGGATCTATCGGATCGCCTATCGCCACTGCCTGAAAGTGGCCGAGAGCCGCCGCCGCGACGACGCCACGCGCGCCGAACTGGCCGCCGAGGCCAGCCGCGCCCGCCGCCCAGAGAGCGTGATGACCTCAACCCTTGCCCGCGACGCCGAGGCGCAGGTGCGCGAGGCCGTGCGCGCCGAGATCGAGCTGCTGCCGCCGAAGTATCGTGCGGCGCTCATCCTGCGGCACATCCAGGAACTCAGCTATGAGGAGATCGCCGACGTGATGCGCGCGCCGATTGGAACCGTCAAAACACACCTCTTCCGCGCCCGCGCCCTGCTCAAAGAACGTCTGACCGATCTGGAGCGTGCGCGCGACGAAGGACTCGCCCGCGCCGATGACCTGCGCGCGGGCTGGCAGGCGAGCCTGGGGGCGACCGTGCGCGGCCTCTTTGATGCAGGCGCCGAGCCAAAGCGTGGGGAGGGATGAGCATGCGGTGCGGACAGGCAAGGAACTGGAGCAGTCTCTATCTCGACGGGCGGCTGGATGTCCGGCGGCTGGGCCGTCTGGAGCGCCACCTCGTGACCTGCGCGGAGTGCCGCCGCGACCTGGCGCGCCTGCGTGTGACGCAGATAGCGCTGCGCGAGGAGTCGCTGGTCGAGGAGCCGACCGGACTGCACGAGGCGGTCATGCGGCGTGTTTCGGCCTACGAAGCTCGGCGCGCCAGCGAGGCGGCGGCGGAGCGGCAGCGGTTGGCGGCGCGGCGCGTCGAGCGGCAGGAGCGGCGGACGCAGTTCTGGCGG
Organism: Ktedonobacterales bacterium; assembly: GCA_036393135.1. Taxonomy (GTDB): domain Bacteria; phylum Chloroflexota; class Ktedonobacteria; order Ktedonobacterales; family JADMIN01; genus JAKAIY01. The sequence goes on along the minus strand of DASVWQ010000351.1, from coordinate 7,905 downwards.
GGCATTGGCCTGCGCCGCGCGCTGGCGCTGGCGGTCGCGTTCACTGCCCTGGTCATCTTCGCGCAGGTCACGACGCCGCATCTGCTCTCCGACGTGACGGGGCGGCTCGGTCCGAATGTTCTGCAATTGCTCTTCACGCCTGGCCCCGAACAGATCGCATGGAGCGTATGGATCGCCGGGGCCGCGCTGGCGCTGGGCGCGTGCGCGTGGTTCGCGCGCGCCGACGCCTCCGAGGAGTTGCGCCGCGCGCTGGCGGAGCGCCTTCCCCAACTATGGTAGTTCTCAGGTCGTAGCGGCGCCAGGTATGCTACACTCGCTGTGACATGCGCCGCTACGCGCGGCCTGCGCCCGTCCATCTGGCGCTCGCTACGCTTCAGCCCTGCGCCAGTCTGGACGCGCCTGCGACCGGCTGAGCAGGGATAAACGGGGAACGACTCCATGCGAGGCTCTACGCGCGACCACTCATCCGCCACGCCCGCGCCCGGCGCCAGCGCGGCGGTTCGTCTGCCACAGTGGGCGTTTCCGCTGGTGACGGTGGCGTCACTTCTGCTCGGCGCGACCTCCGTGGTGCGCGGGACACGCGGCGTCGTGACCATCGCCGACAGTGACCTGACGAACTTCTTCCTCAAATCGGCGGACTACATCCTGCGCGGCGATCCCTGGCACATGTACGCGGTGCGCGCGCTGGGCGGCTATCCGAACTACAATCCTCCGCTGAGCATGTTTCTGCTGGCTCCGCTGCTGGGGCTGGCGCGGCTGCTGGGCTTTGCGGCCAACTATGGCGAGCAGATCACCTTCGTCACGCTGCCTTTCATCTTCCTCGTCCCGCTGATGGGCTACCTGGGGCTGCGAGTCATGCGCAACCTCTACCCCGACGCGCCAGAGACGCTGCGTCTGCTGCTCTACGCCTTCATCACGCTCTCGCCGTTGACCTGGCAGACCTATAGCATCTGGTACCATGTCGAGCAGCCGATGATGCTGTGTCTGCTGCTGGGGGCTGTGCTGGCGCTCCAGGCGCGGCGCGAGGGGCTGGCGGGCGTGTTGGCGGGGCTGGCGTTCCTCTCGCGCACGACAGCGCTGATCCCGCTGATCGCGCTGGGGGTGATGCTGCTGACGGCGCGCGACTGGCGCACGCTGGTGAAGTTCGGTGGGGTGAGCGCGCTGGTCGTCGGGCTGGGCTTCGCGCCCTTCGCTCTGGTGGACGCGCCCAACGTGAAGTACACCTTCCTCTCGTGGCGAGGCGGCGCGCCGATTGGCAGCGATTCCATCTGGACGCTTTTCTCCTATACCGGGAGCAGCCATCTCCTCTCGCTGGTGGACGCGGCGGTCAAGCGGCTCGATATGTATAGTGTGATGCTGGTGGTCGCGGTCGCGGCGTTCTTCGCCGTACGCCGCCTGCGCCTGACGATCTACATGCGCGACCTGTGGGCTGTGCTGGCCATCGCGATGCTGGTGACGCCGATGTTGAGTAAGCAGGTGTGGCCCTACTATTATCTGGAGCCGCTGGTCTTCATTGTGATCTGGGAGCTTTCGACGCTGCACGACCGCGTGGCGGGGGTCTGGCGCTGGCCGACGCTCTCGATTGGCTTCACGCTGGTCGCCTCGACCCTCTCGCAATACATCGGGCTGAAGAGCGTGGGGCGGCTCGACGCGCTGACTCTCGGCGTGACGCAGACAGCGCTGATGGCGCTCTTCACGCTGGGTGTCTGGGCGCGCATCAAGGCGCGCAAGCCGGGAGTGGACGCTGCCAGCGGATCGCGCGCCGCCGCCCTCGCCCAACCCACCGCGCCGCCAGTGGTCGCCGCTACGCACGTCCCGGCGGGCGTGGGAGCGTTCGCGCGCCCGGCGTCGCCTATGGGGCAGGTGGGGCCGATGAGGCAAGTGGCGCCGCAACAGCCACAGCCGCCGGTGTGGCAGTCCGGACCGCAGCCAGCTTCTCAGGCCTACCCGAACTTGCCGCCGCGCGGTCCAGTCGCGCCGCAGGCGCAGCCTGGCCCCTTTGGGCCGCCAGTCACGCCAGCGCATGGCGGGCAGATCGCGCCGCCGCCGTGGCAGTCGCGGGCGAGCGTGCCGCCCGGTGGCGCGACTCCGCCGAGAGGGCCAGCCCTTTCGCCAGGGCAGCCGGGAGCGTCCAGCCCGCTCTGGCCCGCCGAGCCAAATGTCCCGGACTGGCGCGCTCCCTCGCCCGCCGACGAGGCGCATCCGGGCCGCGACGCCAGGCCGAATGGCGCGAACGGCGCGAACGGCGCGAACGGGCAACCTGCCCCAGAGGGTGGGATTGATCCCTGGCGCGACTGGCCGCAGCAGCGCTAGGCGAGACGAATGGCACTGGACGAGGCCCGGCGAATCCTGCTCTGGGCGCTGGTGGTCGAGGCGTTTCTGCTGGCGCTCTATCTGGTGGCGCCACTGGGGGGCGTCTCGCTCAGTGTCTCGCCGCTGGCGGAGGCCTGGCCGTGGCTGCTGGCGCCCGCGCGGCTCGTCTTTGGCCCGGCGCTGGTGAACGCCAGCATACCCGCCACCCAGGGCTGGCCGGAGCTGGCCGCGCTGGCCGCGCTGCTGGTCGGGGCGAGTTGCGCCGCCGCGTGCGCCGTCTGGCTGGCGCGTGGTGTGGAGCGCGCCGACCGCCGCTGGCTCTGGCTGGCGCTGGGTGTGACCGCCGCGCTTGGCCTGACCCTCACCCTGCTGCCGACGCTGCCCTCCGATGATGTCTTCGCCTATACCCTCTATGGCCGCATTAGCGCGCTCCATCACGCCAACCCGCTCGTCGCCACTCCCGCCGACTTCCCCCATGACCCCTTCCTCTCGCTGGTTTACTGGCAGCAGACGCGCTCGGTCTATGGCCCCGTCTGGCTGCTGCTCTCCGGCTGGGTCGCGCTGCTGGCGCAGGCGCTGGGCGGCGGGCTGGTGGCCTACATCGCGCTCTTCAAGGCGCTGGGGACGCTGACGCATCTGGCCAACACCGCGCTGGTCTGGCTGATTCTGGGGCGGATCGCGCCGCGCCGTCGCCTGGCCGGGACACTGCTCTACGGCTGGAACCCGCTCTGCCTGCTAGAGTTTTGCGCCAGCGCCCACAACGACGCCGTCATGCTCTTCTTCCTCCTGCTGGGCGTCTACGCCATCGCGCGCGGACGCGATGGACTGGGGATGCTCGCGCTGGCGCTCTCTATCTCCACCAAGCTGGTTCCCATCGCCCTACTGCCCTTCTATCTACTGTATTGTGGATGGCGGTTGCGCGCGGCGGGCGCTGGCTGGCGCACGGTCGCGTCGGCGCTGGCCTGGCGCGTGGGGGTGGTCGCGCTCGTCTCGCTCGCCCTGATCGCGCCCTTCTGGGCCGGGCCAAAGACCTTCGGCGCGCTGCTCTTCTCGCCGCCCGCCCAGCAACTCGATAACTCGCTGCTGGAGTCGGTCTCGTGGCCGCTGCGGTGGCTGGCGCAGGGCGCGCTGGGGCTGAGCGTGGCGCAGGCCCGCACGCTCGTCGAGACAGGACTGAAGGCGCTGGCGCTGCTGGCTTTTGCGCTGCTCTGGCTCTGGGAGATGCGCCGGACGCGCACGCTGGAAGGGACGTGGCTGGCGTGGGGCTGGGCGCTGGTCTGGTATGCGCTGGTCGCTAGCGGCTGGTTCTGGCCGTGGTACGTCACCTGGGCGGTCGCGGTGGCTGCGTTCGCGCCATGGGGACGGCTCCAGACGGTGACGCAGGCGCTGGCGGGCGGCGCGCTGACCATCTATGGTTTCCTGCCACTGCAATCGTCGCCGGTCTACGGCTACCGCTCGCTGATCGCCTTCGGGCCTGTGCTCGCCTTCCTGCTCTACTGGCTCTGGCGCGACACACGAGCGGGCGCGGCGCCGTGGGCCCAGGCGCGCGAGGTGGCGCTGGCGGCGCTGACGCGCGGGCGGAGGACCGATTGCGGGCGCTCGCGCGCGAGGCGACGCGGCGGCGCTGAAGTGTCCCTGAAGTGTCCCTGTCGCAGGTCATGCCGAGTCAGCGATAAGACGGCGATCTGCGCTATACTCATTTTGGATTGGTGTGGGTTCCCCAGAAGTGCGCGCGTATTCCCCAAACGATGGGTCAGGAAGGTCTTGCGGTCATGTCATCAGTAGAGGCGCCCGGTGTCTGTATTCTCATCCATGGTATCAACGGGTCGCCTGAAGACATGGAGGGGTTGAACGAGGACCTCTCAGACCAGGGGTTCGTCGTGCGCAACCTGCTGTTGCCGGGTCACGGCACGAGTGTGCGCGACTTCGCCCGCCACGGCTGGACAGAGTGGAAGCTGGCGGTCGAGCGTGCGGTGGATGAGAGCCTGGCGAGACATCGGCGAGTCGTGGTGATCGGCCATTCGCTGGGCGCCGCGCTGGCGCTGGCGGTGGCCTCCGAGCGGCCCCGGCTCACGGGTGTCATAGCGCTCTGCCCACCCGTCCGGCTCTACGACCCGCTGGCGAAGGCGGTGGCGGCGGCGCGCTATGTCACGCCCTACCTGCCGGCCTGGGGTGAAGACATCCGCGACCGCGCAGGCTCGCGCCGCCGCAACGCGATCTATCCATTCACCTCGACCGAGGCGCTGCACACGCTGATGAACGCGCTGCCCCGGCTACGACGCCAGCTCCCCTCCGTCACCGTCCCGGCGCTGGTGATCACCGCGCGCCACGATCACGTCGTCCCCATGCGTGATGGCCGCGAGGCGTACACGCTGCTCGGCTCCGAGCGCAAGGAGCTGGTGGTGTTGCGCCACTCCTTCCATAGTGTTACGCGCGATCTCGAACGCCACATCGTCTCCGAGCGGGTCAGCGCCTTCTGCCGCGCCGAGATGCCTTGCTGAGCGGCGGCGCGGCGGCTGAGGTGATGGTGGCGCGTGTGGAGCGCCAGCGTCCTGGGGCAGGGCGCTAGCGATGGCGGATTGTCAATCTGGCGTCGCGTGGCTATACTATGTTTTAGCGCCAGAGGAAGCCGTCACGAAAACAGGAACGTGTGACGCGCGAAACTGACGCCCTTGATCTTCGTGTGTAGCGGTGTTGTAGTGCGACACAGCGGCCAGGATTGCCGCTGCCCTCCAGTAATTGCCCGGCGGCATCATCCCTCAGGATGAGCCGGGTCGCATCACTCTAACCCGGCGCGTTTGCCCTCACGTAGTAGCGCCGTCTCTGCGCCATGCGGAGACACACAGCGGCGACTCACCCATATATCGCCGCTGAAAGAGAGAGGATGCCATGTCAACCAGGTCTATCGTGTCGCGCGCGCTCCATCTCGCGATACCTCTGACAACGGGAATCGCCGCATTGAGCGTGGCGCTTTCGCTCGCGGCGCCCGCGTTCGCGAGCGCCACGCTCCTGAGGCTCAGTACCGATCCGTACACGAACACCGATAGCCAGCACGCGACGGAAGTCGAGCCGGATACGTTCGCCGCAGGGTCTACGATTGTCTCCGCGTTCCAGGTGGGCCGCTTCTCCAATGGCGGCGCGTCCAACATCGGCTTCGCCACCTCCACCAATGGCGGAAGCACGTTTACCAGCGGCTTCCTGCCTGGCGCGACCGTCAATGCTACGCCAGCGGGGACATATGCCCGCGCCAGCGATGCGGCGGTAGCCTATGACGCCAAGCACAACGTGTGGCTGATCTCCTATCTCGGCATCGTGAATCCCGCGGGTCCAGTTGATGTCGTCGTCAGCCGCTCCATCGATGGCGGGTTGACCTGGGGTAATCCCGTCGTAGTGAACGCTAGCGGTCATTTCAATGACAAGAACTGGACTGTCTGCGATAACACGTCCAGCAGCCCGTTCTATGGCAATTGCTACACCGAGTACGACGACAACACCTTGGGCGACCTGATCCAGATGAGCGTCTCGACCGATGGCGGCCTCGCCTGGAGCGCCGGGCGAGCGACCGGGAACAACGCCCATGGACTTGGTGGGCAGCCGCTCGTCCAGCCAAACGGGAATGTGATTGTGCCGATCGTGGGATTCAACGGCGGGCGCGGCGGCGGCAATTTCCTGATGCTGTCGTTCACGTCCAGCAATGGCGGCGCAAGCTGGAGCAAGACAAATATGATCGCGCGTGTCGCCTTCCATGCCCCCAATGGTGGCATCCGCGCGGATATTCCGCTGCCCTCAGGTGAGCTGGATAACTCCGGCAAGGCCTATCTCGTCTGGTCGGACTGCCACTTCGAACCGACCTGCGCGGCGAGCGACCTCGTGCTGAGTACCTCCACGGACGGCCAGCACTGGTCAACGCTAAAGCGCATTCCGGTCGATGCGCGCGGCAGCGGCGTTGACCACTTCGTTCCCGGTCTCGCCGTGGATCGTTCGACATCAGGGAGTACCGCGCATCTCGCGCTCACCTACTACTACTATCCCAACGCCAACTGCACGTCCGCGACCTGCCAGCTTGATGTTGGCTTCACGACCTCCACGAATAGTGGCGCGACCTGGAGCGCGCCGACACAACTGGCTGGGCCGATGTCGCTCAGTTGGCTCCCCAACACCACGCAAGGGCGTATGGTGGGCGACTATGTTTCGACGTCGTTTTCTGGTGGGCTAGCCTTCCCCGCGTTGGCGTCCGCCAACGCGCCAAGTGGGAGTGTCTTCGATGAGGCGATCTTTACCATCAGCGGTGATCTGAGCGCCAGCGCTGGTTCCATCGCTGTCACCGACCAGACCAACGCTGCTGTCAGCGCGACGCCCACGTCGGGGTCGTTGACAGCGCAGTGACATCTCCCCACGGCTAAAGCCAGGAGCTTCTACCAGTCGAACTGCACACTATGATGCCCCAGAGCCAGAGCAGAAGCTCACCAGGCTGTGTAGTCCATAGCGTGCGCGCAGTCAAAATGGGGGATGCCCTTCGCCTGCGGGCGACGCGGCTGTCATCCTCATAGCTGAAGCCAGGGCCTTCAGCCGCGAAGAAAGAGGTAAGCGAGGCGCACACGACGCCGCTACATATGAGCGCGACGGGGGCAGGCCAAGTTGATGCGCCTGCCCCTGTCGCGTTTCTGCGACGACATGCGCGCAGGGGCGGGTGTGTGGGTGATGGGCGCGCCAAGGCGCCTTGCTGAGTGGGCTCCGCGGACGGAGGAGTTGACGGTAAGCGCGGGCCGCCAGTACCTTCGGTCGGATCGCTGAAAAAGACGGTCAAACCCCCTTGACGGCTTTGGGGAGATGTGGCATACTCATCTTTGCCACCGCGAACAAAGGCCACGACACAGGCGCCTCAAGCCTCCGTCGCAAGCCAGCGGGCGAGCGAACGTTTCCAGGCTGATCCAGGGCGACCGCCTCGCCAGCCTCACTCCCCGTGAGGATCTTGAGCGAGAGCGAAGCGACGAGACCCGTAGTACTTCCCAGACGAGTGTGACGCGCGAGTGTGATACCGCGTCTGGACAAGAGCACGACGAAACCTCGGAGCCTCCCCACGTCGAGCGAGCGCAACTCGCGACACAAGTACATTGGTACGCCGGGAAATTGCTTCTTGACAGGTGAACACGACTGTGTTAATCTAAAGAAGCGCGCTCGAAACGGGCGGCGATGCAAGGGGTCGAGAAATGACCACTTGCAGGGTGTCGAACCTTGACAATTGAAGAGTGAGAATCAGCAGCGTAAGCACACGGGACAGCGCGTAAGCGCTGAAGTGGGCTTCTCAAGCAATTGCTTTGAGGTAACCTGATAACAGATGCATAGGATCAACAAAAACAACCGCAGATAGCGATATCTGAATGGCGAGTTTGATCCTGGCTCAGGACAAACGCTGGCGGCGTGCCTAACACATGCAAGTCGAACGGGGTCTGGCTCTTCGGGGCCAGGCTGAGTGGCGGACGGGTGAGTAACACGTGGGCAACGTATCCTTGGGTGGGGGATAACCTCCAGAAATGGGGGGTAATACCGCATGAGGTGACAGGCGGAGGGGTCTGTCAGGAAAGCTATCTC
>DASVWQ010000350.1:0-5491 GCA_036393135.1 Ktedonobacterales bacterium | reverse complement strand
ACAAGGACATCCCGTTCACCCAGCGCCACATCCAGGACTTCAGCGCGGCGCTGGTCAAGGGGATGGGCAACTACCTCTGTCTCGACCGCTACGGCGAGGAGCGCGCATTCCAGGCGCTCGTTCAGAGTCGCGGCTTCGCCACGCTGGAGCGCATGATCGACAGTCCGGACTGGGACGGTGACCTCGACCAACTCCCCGACGCGCTTCCCGGCGATCTGCGCGCCCGCGTGGCCGCCGACAGCGACCAGTGCGCCTGGCGCGCCTGCCCGTGGTTCAAGGACTGCTATGTCCGCCAGATGCGCGACCGAGCGCGCGAAGCCCAGGTGATCGTCGTCAACCACACCCTCCTCCTGCTCGATAGCGCGATGGGCGGCTTCCTGCTGCCAGAGCGCGATGTCGTCGTGATCGACGAGGCGCACCACCTGGAGGAGGAAGCCACCCGCGCCTACACCATCGCCGTCACGCCGGGGCGCGTCACCAGCCTGCTCAACCTGCGCAAGCTGCGCGAGGTTGCCGAGGAGCGGGTCCAGCGCGAGGTTAGCGCCGCCAACGCGACCGCCTGGGAGGCCCTCCAGCGGGTCGTCGGGCCAATGCCGCGCGGGCGCCAGAATCTGCGCGCGCCGCTGCCAGAGGGTCTGCGCCTGGCCGATCGTGTGGAGGAGCTGGCGTCAAGCCTGCAACTCAACCGCCCGCTGAACCTCAGCGACAAGGACGAGCAACTCTTTGACAAGCTCGTCAAGCGCGCCCGCTTGCTCGCCAGCGACCTGCGCAAGGTCTTCAGCGTGGACAACACTGAGGAGCTGGTCTACTACGTTGAGTATGCGCGCGACCGGCATGGCGTCCCCAAGCCAGAAGCCTCGGCGGCGCCGCTGGGCGTGGCGGGGTTGCTGAGCGAGAAGCTCTTTGACCGCTACGAGACCATCGCGACCTCGGCGACCCTCGCCATCAATCGCGATTTCACGTTCTTCCGCTCGCGCGTCGGGCTGGAACAGGCGACCGAGGTGACGCTTGACTACGCCTTCGACTACCAGACAGCGGCGCTGCTCTACCTGCCGCGTCTGCAATACGAGCCGGCCTACGGGCCAGCCAGCGATCCCTACCTCACCGAGATGGCCGGGCAGATGCGCGAGCTGGTCGAGGCCTCGCGCGGGCGCGCCTTCCTGCTCTTCAGCAGCCTGCGAGCGCTGGAGGCGGTCTATGACAAGATCGGCCCTGGGCTGGACTCGGACGGCTATTCGACACTCGTGCAGGGGCGCGACTTCTCGCGCGCCGAGCTGCTGCGCCAGTTCCGCGAGCGCGACCGCGCCATCCTCTTCGGCCTGAAGAGCTTCTGGGAAGGCGTGGATGTTCCTGGCGAGGCGCTCTCGCTGGTCGTCATCGACAAAATGCCCTTCGATCCGCCCGACGACCCCGTGCAGGAGGCGCGGGTCAGCCGGATGAAGGCGGAGGGCGCCAACTGGTTCGGCGACTACGTGCTGCCCACCGCCATCCTGCGGCTGAAGCAGGGCGTCGGGCGGCTGATTCGCACGCATGAGGATTGCGGCGTGATGGCGATCCTGGACAAGCGCATCTACAGCAAGAGCTATGGTCGGCAGGTGATGCTCGCGCTGCCGCCCGCCAGGCGCACCGAGCGCATCGAGGACGTGCGCGCCTTCTTCGCACGTGGCTAGTCGTCGTCGGGCGCGGGGCTACAGCGCCGTGATCTGCTCCAGCAGAATCGGGTAGGTGTAGTCGGTCTGCTGGCCAACCTGCGCCGGGTCGATGACATCGTGGATGAGCTTGCGTTTGGCGTCGAATTCGTAGAGGTTGGCCTGCGCGCCATGCCGCCGCCAGCGCCGCAGCAGCTCCCGCGCCATGCCGTTGTTCACCGCTGGATCAGCGGGATTCAGCATCAGCAGGATCGCGCGCGCCTGTGGGGCCGTGCGCGCCGCCAACCGCAGCGTCCGCGCGCCCAGTCGCATTGCGCTCGCCAGCCCGCGTGTCGCAAAGCCACGATAGCTCTGTGGCGGCCCATCCGTGAACGGGCTGACCCGCTGCGTCATGAAGTTCGGCGCCACCTGAATCAATCGCATCATCGCCAGATTCGCGGCCGTGTTGAGGATGGGCAGCGCGGGCAGCAGGCCCAGCAGCGGCGCAATGATGACGGCGGCGCCCACATCCGCCCGCTGTTGCGCCAGCCAGGCGACGAGCGTTCCGCCAGCGGAGATGCCGACCACCGTGACATGGCGCCCCAACCCTCGCGCGATGTCCACCATCTCATTGCCCGCATCCATCTGCTCGCGCAGGGTGAGGCCCGCCAGCGCATGCGTATCGAGATCGCGCAGGCCGTTGCGCGGCAGGCGCGGGACCAGCACATTGTAGCCGCGCGCGAAGAACAGCGGCGCCAGCTCCCGATACTGGTAGGGGCAGTTGGTCATGCCGTGGGCCAGGACAATCGCGCGCTCCGTCATCACGCCATGCGTCAGGGCGTAGCTGCGGCAGATACCGTTCACCGCATCGCCGTCGCGCGCCTCCAGCGCCGCCAGCCGCTCCATCGCCGCTGCGTAGTCCTGCGCGGGGCGGGGCGTGGACGCCCGTGCGGATATCTCTGCCATGCCGGATACCTCCTCGCCAGATACCTCCTCATCACATACCCCGGTAGTATCGCATGCGCCACGACATTCGCTATACTTCACAGAGACACAGGCTGTCCATTGGCGCCATCTCACACGCGCATAGTCAGGACTATTGAAGAATGGAGGGATAGCCATGCCGCGCGCATCCGGGCCGGGAAAGAGCGATCGACACGCAGTTGGGCGCGATGGCGCGGATCAGTCGCCCATCTTCGACCGCCGACTGATGGAGCGGGAGATGGCCGTCGTGTCACGACTCCTCTCAGAGCGGGAGTTTGAGACGGACGAGGAGGCAAACGCATTTCTCCAGTCGCTCTACGCGAACGGCCCGCTCGACGTTCCACCCCCCGAAACACCACTGCAAGAGGCGCAGGAACTGGTGTACCAGGCGCTACAAGCGGCCGGGGCGCGACGAGTGGCGCTGGCGAAACGCGCGTTGACCGTCTCTCCCGACTGCGCCGACGCCTATGTGCTGCTCGCTGAGAGCCAATCGGATGTCAGAAAAGCGCGGGACTACTACCAGCAGGGCGTCGACGCGGGCGCCAGGGCGCTTGGCGCAAGGTACTTCGAAGAAGCGGCGGGCGACTTCTGGGGCCTCGTCGAAACACGCCCTTACATGCGTGCGAAGCAGGGTCTGGCGATGACCCTCTGGAGCCTGGGCGAACGCGAGGCGGCCATCAGCCACGCCAGCGACCTGCTGCGGCTCAACCCTGGCGATAACCAGGGTATCCGCTATGTGCTGACGCCGTGGCTGCTCAGCATGGGTGATCTGAAGGCGCTCGCCGCCCTGCTCGCGAGCTATCCCGATGAGATCAGCGCGAACTGGGCGTACACACGGGTCTTGCTCACATTTCGTGAGTCAGGCGCAGGACGCAAAGCCGAGCAGGCGCTCAAGAAGGCGCTGGACATCAATCCGCATGTTCCGCTCTATCTGCTGGGCTTGACTCCGCCTCCGCAACGGATGCCTGACTATTATGGGTTCGGCGACGAGAACGAAGCGCTCTTCTACGTCGTGGAAGCGGCGCATTCCTGGATGGAGTCACCCGAATCACTGGACTGGCTGGCGCAAACAACGCTCCGCATACTGCTCAACGAGCGCGCCAAGCGGGCGACTGCGGCGCGGTTCTCACCGAAATCCAAGGCGAAGCCCAAGGCCGCAAAGCGTGTTTGGACGCCGCCTGCGCCCAAGTCGCGCTGAGGTGTTCACGCATCTGGCAGCGGGAATCCCTGCTCCGCCAGCCGTTTGATGAGCGCCCGGCGTTTCAGATGCGGCTGGACCCAGGCCAATACCTGCTCCCGAAACTGCTCCCGCTCGCCGAAGTGAGCCGCAACCTCGCGCATCTCGACCAGCGTTTGCGTAGCCTTGTCATAGCCCCAGCCGGAGCCGCGCTCTGCCGCCTGGGTCGCTTGTCGCCAGTGGTCATCCCACTGGTCATGGATGCGCTTCAGATGACGCTCGCGCGCCTGCCGCTCACGCTCGGCCCGCTCGCGCGCCAGGCGCTCCTTGACAGCGCGGACCTCGCGGCTGAGTGTCGCGAAGGTCACGCGCTCGCCCGCTGATGCGCCTGGCTGCGCCGCGTCGGGCCGCAGTCCGCGCAGTTCGCGCGCCAGCAGATGGTTCAGCCCCGGCTCGCCACTCGCCAGCGCGCTCGCATCGGAGCCGTCTTCCGCTTCCTCGGCTCGCCGCTTGCGCAATTACACCGGAACGGCGGCGCAGGCGTGACATCGGCGCCGTCCATGTCGCTATTATATAGGGTGGGACGAGTGAGAGACAGGAAGCTGGCGGTCATCATGGGCGGAGCGAATGAGGACACGCGCATGTCCGTGTGGTTGCGTGTCCGCGCGTGGCTCGACGCCCTGTCGCGCCCGCGCGCCGGCCAGGTGACACGGCTGAGCGCGTGGGCGGTGCGCGGCGTCCTGTGGCGCCAGCGCCTCCGCGCGCGACTGCTCGCCCTCCAGGAGGCCTGGGAGCGCATCGAGCCAGCCCTGCGCGTCCCCTTCTACTCACTCTCCAGCGCGCTCAGCCCCCACCCGGCCGACACGACGGTTGCGCACGAATATTCGCCTGGCGTAGCGGCGCAGGCCCGCATCATCGTCAACCCGGCCTCAGGCGGCGCGCAGAGCGAATCGGCGCTCAACGATCTGACCGAGACGGCGCGCTGGCTGACCGAGCGCGGCCTGCCGACCGAGTTGCGCCTGACACGCCGCCCCGGCCACGCCACCGAACTGGCCCACGAAGCCGCCAGCGCAGGCTATGATATGGTCATCGCGGCGGGCGGCGACGGCACCGTCAACGACGTGATCCAGGCGCTGGCGGGCTATCGTACCGCGCTCGGCGTGCTTCCGATGGGCACCGTCAACGTCTGGGCGCGCGAGATGGGCATCGGCCTGAGCGCCAGCGAAGCTCGCGAGACGCTGCTGCGCGGGGTGCGCAGGCGGGTGGACCTGGGGCGCGCAGGCCAGCGCTATTTCCTGATGATGGCGGGCGTGGGCTTCGACGCCGAGGTCGCGCGGCGGGTCGAGCAGGGGCGCCTGAAGCGCTTTGGCCTCAAGATGCTGGAATATCTCGCCACGGTCGTCTCCCTCAGCTTCACCCACCGTTCTGAGGCGATCCGCATCACGATGGGGGCGCGCAAACGTAGCCAGCAGGCGCTCATGGTCATCATCGGCAATACGCGGCTCTACGGCGGCGCGATGACCTTCACTCGCAGGGCGGTCGCCGACGATGGCGCGCTGGATGTCGTAGTCGTCGGTTCCGGCGGCATCTTCCACCGGATCGGCGTGCTATCCCGCGCGCTGCTGCGCATGCCCACCGCCGGGCCGCGCGTCCGCTATGAGCGCACGCAGTATGTGCGGCTGGACGCCAGGCGGTCGGTGCC
>DASVWQ010000349.1:0-4979 GCA_036393135.1 Ktedonobacterales bacterium | reverse complement strand
GTCGGCCAGGAGAAGGTACGCCCGCTCGAAGGCTGGCAGATGCTCGCGTTTGGCCTCGACTGGACACGGCCCGCGCGGCAGATGCAGGGGACCAACTTCTTCTATCTGGTCACCGATCAGTTCCGCTACGAAGACCTCGAGACGCGGACCCTCAGTTCGCCTCTGCGCGGACGCTTCCACGATGTCCATCCCGCCGACATGAACGCGCTCGCGGCGCGGCTCGGTTGGCTGCCCTCCTACCCGCAGTTCGACCATAGCTCGCTCGATCTGGTGGCGGAGGCCAGAGCGAACGGCGCGCGCACGGATGAGGATGTCGCCAAGGATGTCGTCCGCCGCCTGCGGAGTGACGACATTCACTTTGCCGCCGAAGCGCCCGACGATCCGCGGAACTTCCCGCGCGTCTTCTTCGTCTGGCGCTCCAACCTGCTCGGCGCCAGCGGCAAAGGGCATGAGTACTTCCTCACCCACATGCTCGGAGCGGACGGGCATGTGCTGGGCGATGAAAATACCGCCTGGCGGCCAACGACAGTGGAGGTTCCAGACGAGGCGCCACGCGGCAAGGTGGACCTGATGGTGGACCTCGACTTCCGCATGACCTCGACAGGCCTGTACGCCGATATAGTGCTGCCATCGGCCACCTGGTACGAGAAATACGACCTCTCGACGACCGACATGCACCCCTACGTCCACCCCTTCAATCCGGCCATCTCTCCGCCGTGGGAGGCGCGCAGCGACTGGGCGACGTTCCGCACGCTGGCGCAGGCGGTCACGCGGCTGGCGCAGGACCACCTGCCCGCCTGCGACGATCTGGTGATGGTCCCGCTGCAGCACGACACGCCAGATGAGCTTGGGCAGCCGCTGGGTAAAGTGCGCGACTGGCGCGCGGGCGAGGCGGAGCCAGTCCCCGGCAAGACGATGCCGAGGCTGGTGGTCGTCCATCGCGACTATCCCAATCTCGACCAGATGTACATCTCGCTCGGCCCGCTCGCGCAGAAATCCATCGTCAGCAAGGGTATCGAGATCAGCGGCGAGCGCGCGTATGAGGAGTTCGCCAGCCAGGTGGAGGCGTGTCGGGGAGATGGGCTGGCCAAGGGACGGCCATCGCTGGAAAAGGACGAATACGCCCTTCAGGCGATCATGACGCTCTCAGGCGCGACGAACGGCCGCCGGGCAATGGAACAGTGGGAGGCGGTGGAGCGGCGCACCGGGCTGCCGCTGGCCGCGATTGGCAAGGGGCATGAGGCGACGGCGCACACGCTGCAAAGCATTACCGCCCAGCCACAATTGACGCTGACAACCCCGGTCTGGAGCGGGCTGGAGGCGCCCGACCGCCGCTATGCGCCCTTCACGCTCAACGTGGAATATCAGGTCCCCTGGCGGACGCTGACCGGACGCCAGCACTTCTATCAGGACCATGAGCTGATGCTGGACTTCGGCGAGGGGCTGCCGCTCTTCCGCCCGCCGCTGACGCTCCCGCCATTCGGGCCGGGCGATACGCACGCGCCGCCGAACGATGCGCGCAGCGTGACGGTGCGCTATCTGACCCCGCACCAGAAATGGGGCATCCATACCACCTATACGGATACCCCCCAGATGCTCACCCTCTTCCGGGGCGGCCAGACCATCTGGCTGAGCGAGGAGGACGCCAGCGCGATGGGGATTCACGACAACGACTGGGTCGAGGTCTACAACCGCAACGGCGTCATCGCCGCCCGCGCCGTGGTCACGTATCGGCTGCCCGAAGGGGTCGCCATGATGTACCACGCGCAGGACCGCACGATTGGCGTGCCAGGGACGGGAATCACCAAGGACCGTGGCGGGACCCACAACAGCGTCACGCGCGTCATCCCGAAGCCCACCCACATGGTCGGCGGGTACGCGCACCTCTCGTATGGCTTCAACTACTACGGTCCGTCGGGGCACCAGCGCGACACCATCACCTGGATCCGCCCGCTGAAGGAGGTGGAGTGGCTTGAACGTTAAAGCGCAAGTGGCGATGGTCATGAACCTGGACAAATGTATCGGCTGCCACACATGCAGCGTCACCTGCAAGAACGTGTGGACCAACCGGCCGGGCGTCGAATACATGTGGTGGAACAACGTCGAGACGCGGCCTGGCCCCGGCTATCCCCAGGAGTGGGAGGACCAGGAGCGCTACAACGGCGGCTGGGAGCTGCATAACGGCAAGCTGCAACTCAAGGCCGGAGGGCCAGCGGTGAAGCTGGCGACCATCTTCGCCAACCCCAACATGCCGACCATCGACGACTACTACGAGCCGTGGACCTACGACTATGACACGCTCATCCACAGCCCGCGCCGCGAGCATCAGCCAGTGGCGCGACCACGCTCGGCGATGACTGGCGAATTCATTGACAACCCCGTCTGGGGGCCAAACTGGGATGATGATCTCGCGGGCGGGCGCTCCATCGCGCCGCGCGACCCGAATGTGCGCGGGCTGGAGGAGCACATCGCCTTCGAGTACGAGCAGACCTTCATGATGTACCTGCCGCGTATCTGTGAGCACTGCCTGAACCCGTCGTGCGTGGCGTCGTGTCCGGTGGGCGCGATCTACAAGCGCGACGATGACGGCATCGTGCTGGTGGACCAGGAGACCTGCCGGGGCTGGCGCTTCTGCGTGAGCGGCTGCCCGTACAAGAAGATGTACTTCAACTGGAACACGCACAAGGCCGAGAAATGCACGTTCTGCTATCCGCGCATCGAGGCCGGACTGCCCACCATCTGCTCGGAAACCTGTGTCGGGCGCATCCGCTATCTGGGCGTGGTGCTCTATGACGCCGACCGCGTGCTGGAAGCGGCGTCGGTCGCGAATCCGCAGGACCTCTATCAGGCGCAACTCGGCGTCTTCCTCGATCCGCGTGATCCTGAGGTGATGGTCGCGGCCAGACAGGCAGGCATCAACGACGCCTGGATCGAGGCGGCGCAGAACTCGCCGGTCTACAAGCTGGCGATGGACTGGCGCGTGGCGCTGCCGCTCCACCCGGAATACCGCACGCTGCCGATGGTCTGGTACGTGCCGTCGCTCAGCCCGATCATGAACCATCTGGCGCACGAGGAACAGATGAGCGGGCAGGCATACCTCGCGGCGGTGGACCAGATGCGCATCCCGATGGCGTATCTCGCGTCGCTGCTGACCGCCGGAGATGTCGGCCTGATCCGCAGCACGCTGGTACGGCTGGTTGCGATGCGCATGCACATGCGCCAGCGCACGGTCGGCGACGTGAACGACACGACGCTGCTGCAAGAGTCGGGCATGACGGCGCAAGAGCTGGAAGACATGGCGCGCCTGCTGGGCGTCGCCAAATACAACGAGCGATTCGTCATCCCAACCGCGCGACGCGAGGATGTGCCCGATCCGGTCTACTTGCAGGGGGCCTGCGGACTGGAAGGCATCGCGCCGCGCGAGGGCATCTGGCCGCAGCAGCCCAGCCGCGCCCGCGAACGGGAGGCTGAGTGATGACCGACCAGCGGCAGCCTGTGTCCCAACCGCCTGCGGACGAAGCGACGCGGCGCGCTGTGCTCCTCGCGGCGGCGCGTCTGCTCGGCTATCCTGACCCCGCGTTGTGGGAATTGCTCCCGGAGATCGCGGCGTATCTGCGCGAGGCGCCCGCGAGCGACGCAGGCGCCATCCTGCTGGCCGCGACGCAACGCCTGCGCGAGACAGGGCTTGCCGCGCTGGAGGCGCGGTACGTGGCGACATTCGATTTCAGCGAGCCCACCTCGCTCTACCTCACGGCGCACGAACTGGGCGACAGTCGCCGCCGGGGACAGGCGATGGTGGAGTTGCGCAGGCTGCTGCGCGCGGGCGGCTTTGAGCAGGCTACCGGAGACCTGCCGGACTATGTGCCGCTGCTGCTGGAGTTTGCGGCGCATGCTCCGGCGGGCGCGCCAGTGGTCGAACTGGAGCGGCGGCTCGCGGCAGTCTGCGAGCGCATCCGCTCCCACCTGGACGCCGAGAACCAGTATCACGGAATCTTTGTCGCGCTGCGCGAGACGCTTCCCGCGCCGGAGGAGCCGGAGAAGCCGGAAGAGCCGGAAGAGCCAGAGCGGCCAGAGCCGGAGCGGCGCTTCCCGCTGCGCGAGCAGGCGGACACCGGAGAGATGCCCTACCCGCTGCGCTACGAGTGACGCATGCCCCATCGGCGGTGGTCTGGCGCGGGGCCGCCGATGTCGCCTGAGATATTTGTCGCTGCTCCATCGCCGTCCTGGCGCTACGCTTCTGTATAGAAGTAGCATGACGCGATAGAGCGGCGCCAGGCGGTCGGGGCGTGCTGGACGAGTACAGGCGCGACCGCCAGGCGACCTGCGTGATGCGCGTCACAAGGAAAGGCGGGCGCCAACATGAGCGCGAAAATGGGCGTGAAGGCGGGCGCGAAGATTACCACCAAAACAGGCGATATGGGCCTGACAGGCGTGCTGGGTCCGGAGCGCCTGCCCAAGGAGAATCCGCGCATCGAGGCGCTGGGCGCGGTGGATGAGGCGACCTCGGCGCTGGGCCTCGCGCGGGCGTGGAGCGACGGCCCGTTCGTCAACGACATTCTGATCCACATTCAGCGCAACCTCTACACGCTGATGGCCGAGCTGGCGACGACCACGCCGCGTGCGAACGCGATCGGCATGCGAATCGCCAGCGACGACGTTGACTGGCTGGAGCGCACGCAGGAGCGACTGCTGGCCCGTGTGGAAATCCCGCCGCAGTTCATCCTGCCAGGCGACACACGGTCAGGCGCGACGCTGGACTTCGCCCGCGCCACCGTGCGCCGCGCCGAACGGGCCGTCTCGCGGCTGGTCCATGCCGAAGGCGTGGGCGCGCTGGCCAATGGCGAGGCGCTGCGCTACCTGAACCGGCTCTCGGATCTGCTGTTCGTTCTGGCGCGTGTCGCGGAGGCTGGCGGCAGCACCCCCGCGCGCATGCGGGAGGAGACGCCCGCCAGCGCCGCCACTGGCTGGCCGAACTGACT
>DASVWQ010000348.1:0-3156 GCA_036393135.1 Ktedonobacterales bacterium | reverse complement strand
CGCCGCTTGCCGCATCGCCGCGATGGGCGCTATACTCGCCAGTGAGCGCGCCGCGCCAGGTCGCGCGCCAGATGACCTCAGCGCCGAGGGAGGAACCTGACCAGATGGCCATCCTTGAGAGCCACATCGACCGCGAGAGCGACGCCTATCGCGAAAGCCGCGAACACTTCGCCAGCCTCGTCGCGGAGCTACGCGAACGGACCGAGCGGGCGCGCGCGGGAGGCGGCCCGGAGGCCATCGCCCGGCACCACAAGCGCAAGAAGCTGCTCGCCCGCGACCGCATCGCCCTCGTCTGCGACCCCGATACCCCCTTCCTGGAGTTCAACCCGCTAGCGGCCTGGGGGATGTACCACGACGAAGCGCCCTCGGCGGGCATCGTCACGGGCATTGGCGTGATCGAAGGGCAGGAGTGCGTCATCATCGCCAACGACGCCACCGTCAAGGGCGGCACGTACTTCCCGATGACCGTCAAGAAGCACCTCCGCGCCCAGGAAATCGCCGAGCAGAACAATCTGCCCTGCGTCTATCTGGTGGACTCCGGCGGCGCCTTCCTGCCGCTCCAGGCCGATGTCTTCCCCGACCGCGAGCACTTTGGGCGCATCTTCTACAATCAGGCCCAGATGTCGGCGCGGCGCATCCCGCAGATCGCGGCGGTGATGGGGTCCTGCACGGCGGGCGGCGCCTATATCCCCGCGATGAGCGATGAGACGGTGATCGTGCGCGGCACAGGCACCATCTTCCTCGGTGGCCCGCCGCTGGTGAAGGCCGCGACCGGTGAGGAAGTGACCGCCGAAGAGCTGGGCGGCGCCGATGTGCATAGCCGCCGCTCCGGCGTCACCGACCACTACGCGCTGAACGACGAGCACGCCCTCGCCATCGTCCGCAGCATCGTCAGCAACCTCAACCGTCGCAAAACCTATCCCTGGGATGTGGCCGAGCCGGAGGAGCCGCTCTACGACCCGCTGGACCTCTACGGCGTCATCCCGACCGACCCGCGCCGCAGTTTCGACGTGCGCGAGGTGATCGCGCGGCTGGTGGATGGCAGCCGCTTCCACGAGTTCAAGGCGCTCTATGGCGAGACGCTGGTCTGCGGTTTCGCTCGCCTGATGGGCTATCCCGTCGGCATCATCGCCAACAACGGTATCCTCTTCTCCGAGAGCGCGCTGAAGGCGACCCATTTCATCGAGCTATGCTGCCAGCGCAAGACGCCGCTGGTCTTTTTGCAGAACATCACCGGCTTCATGATCGGCAAGCAGTACGAGAACGGCGGCATCGCCAAGGACGGGGCCAAGATGGTGATGGCCGTCGCCAATGCGCAGGTCCCGAAGTTCACCGTCATCATCGGCGGTTCGTTTGGCGCGGGCAACTATGGTATGTGCGGGCGCGCCTACAGTCCGCGCCAGCTCTGGATGTGGCCCAACGCGCGCATCTCGGTGATGGGTGGCGAACAGGCCGCCAGCACGCTGCTCACCGTGCGGATGGATGGGCTGAAGGCGCGCGGCCAGACGATGACGCCGGAGGAGCAGGAGGCGTTCAAGGCGCCGACGCTGGCGAAGTACGAAACAGAGGGCAATCCCTACTACAGCACCGCCCGCCTCTGGGACGACGGCATCATTGACCCGCTCGACACCCGCCGCACGCTGGCGCTGGGCATCGCCGCCGCGCTCAACGCCCCCATCCCGGAGACCACTTTTGGCGTGTTCCGCATGTAGACGCGCCTATTGAGAGAAACCTACGCCAACGAGGAGGCCATCAATGCCGGACGACGCGACGACCACCGTATCACTCAGCATGGAGAGCGCGCTCGCTCCCGCTGAGGCGTTCGCGACACTAATCGATGAGCTGACCAGCGCGCTCGACCGCGCGGGGCTGGAATTCACGCCTGGGCCAGACGGGCGCGTCACTGAGGGCGTCTTTGAGGTCGGCCGTGTCACCGAGTGGACCGCAGGCGAGCGCGTCCGGCTCCAGTGGCGGCAGGCTGACTGGGCGCCCGATGCGCTGAGCGAGGTGGAACTGCGTGTTGAGCCGCTGGGCGAAGGCGCGCGAATCACGCTAGCGCATCGCGGCTGGGGCGCGCTGATCGGCGATCCCGCAGAGCTGGTCGGCTGGTTCGCCAGCGAGGCCGCCGCGCCAGTGCTGCGGAGCGCCGCGCCCCACGCGCTGGGCGACTGGCTGATCGACCGCACGGGTCGCCGTCCGACAGGAGCGCAGGCCCGCGCCATCTACCGTGACCCGCTCTACCACTGGCCCAACTTCCGCGTCTTTCTCGCCGAACTGGACCTCACCCCCAGCGACTATCTGCTGGAGGTCGGCTGTGGCGGCGGCGCGCTGCTCCATGCCCTCCTGAAGAGCGGCTGCCGCGCGGCGGCCATCGACTACAGCCGCGATATGGTTCAGCTGGCCAGCGAGCAGAACCGCGACGCCATTGCCGAGGGACGGTTGACCATCACCCAGGCCAACGCCGAGCGATTGCCCTTCGCCGACGGCATATTCACCCGCGCCATCATGACAGGTGTCTTCAGCCACCTGCCCGACCCTGTCACCGTCCTGCGCGAGATGCGCCGTGTCCTCGCGCCAGGCGGGCGGCTGATGCTGATGGGCAGCGATCCGGCGTGGCGCGGCACACCAGCGGCGCCGGAGCCTGCCGCCTCGCGCCTCCGTTTCTACACCGACGACGAATTGCGCGCGCTGGCCATCACCGCAGGCTTTAGCGACGCGCAGGTCGAGCGCCGCGACCTGGAGCAGCACGCGCGCGAATCTGGCGTCCCAGAGGAACACCTGCCGATTTTCCGTGGCGCGGGGACGCCATTCCTTTACGCCCGCAAAGACTGAGGCGGCGATAGAGCCAGCGGCGACGGTTGATAACATGTCCGCCTGGGATGTTGGCGCTCGTTGCGCCCCTCACCCCAACCCCTCTCCCAGAGGGCGAGGGGCTTTCTGACTCCCCTCGCCCTTTGGGAGAGGGGCCAGGGGTGAGGGTTTGACGCAACGACAACGACCGCAGCGGACATGTTATGATTCAGTCCCGCCTTGCCAGAGATGTGGAGTGCCGTAGCCACCGATGCCAATCCACTGAAGCGCTCGTTGCGAGTTGTTCGTGCCGCTGTAGCAGGGAACCGTCCAATAGCCGCTCGCCCAATTATAGCCACCGCTTGT
>DASVWQ010000347.1:0-3180 GCA_036393135.1 Ktedonobacterales bacterium | reverse complement strand
GGCGGCGCGCGATGGATGCGCAGCTTGTCGATGCGGCGGCCATCCATGTCCATCACTTCGAGGATGAAATCGCCGTCGCGCACGCTGTCGCCTGCCGTGGGGATGCGTCCCAGGCGGGTGAGCGCGAGGCCCGCGACGGTGGCGTACTCGCCCTCCTCGTCCTCCGGGATGGGCGGCAGGCCGATCTGCTCGCGCACCAGCTCGTGCGAGGCGCCGCCGCTCACCAGCCATGAGCCATCGTCCAGCCGCCGAATCTCCTCATCCTCGTCGCCAATGTCATAGGCGTCGCGAATGTCGCCGACCAGCTCCTCCAGGATGTCTTTTAGCGTGACGAGACCCGCCACCTGCCCATATTCATCCACCGCCAGCGCCAGGTGTACGCCCTCGCGGCGGAAGATGCCCAGCAGGTCGGCGATGCGCTGGCTCTCCGGGATGAAGGTGGCCGGGCGCAGCAAATCGCGAATCTCCGGCGGCTCCTGGCCGGGCGCGAGCGCGCGGAGCAGGTCTTTGGCCAGCAGCACGCCGATCACCTCGTCCAGCGTCTCGGTGTAGACCGGCACGCGGCTATGCCCTGACGAGAGAAACAGCTCGCGAATCTCGGCCAGCGGCGCGCTGGCGTCAATGGCGATGATGTCGGGGCGGGCGGTCATCACCTCGGTCACGCGGCGGTCGGTGAACTTGAAGACGCGCCGGATCAGCCGCTCCTCGCCCTCCTCGACCGCGCCGAGGCTGGCGCCCGCGCGGGTGAGGTCTACGATGTCTTCCTCCGTCACGTCGCGTGGCGCCGGGCCAGCCTGCCCCAGCACACGCAGCACCGCGCCGACGGAGATGGTGAGCGCGGCGATGATCGGGCGGGCGACGCGGGCGATGGCGGCCATCGCAGGGGCCACACGCGCGGCGATAGCTTCGGCGTGGTTGAGGCCGAGCCGCTTGGGGACCAGCTCGCCCAGCACCAGCGTGAAGTAGGTCAGCAGGATCACGACGATGATGAAGGCCAGCGCGTCGGCGTAATGCGCGATGTAGGGGACCGTGCGCAGGGGGCGGGCGAGGGCGGTGGCTAGCCGCGCGCCGCCAAACGCCGAGGCGATGGTGCTGATGAATGTCACGCCAACCTGCACCGTCGCCAGGAAACGGTCGGAGTTTTCCGAGAGGATGATGGCCTGCCGCGCGCCCTTCGAGCCGGCGATGGCCTGGCGCTCCAGCCGCCCGCGCCGCGCCGAGACCAGCGCGATCTCCGAGGCGGCGAAGAAGCCATTGGCGATGATGAGCACGAAAATGATGGCGATCTCCAGCAAGATCGAGCTATCCATATGACGGCAGCCTCCTCTCGGCGACGCGAGCGCATGCGTCCCATCTTGCAGTGATGGTACGCGATGCGGGCGCGGCGTGTCATATTCTCTGTGACAGGACAACGCCAGCCGCCTCCTGGCGACTCGTGTGGCAGGCGAGCGCCGGGCGTCGGCGCGTATGTTGACGACAAGGGGTAGCCCATGCCGAGCAGTCGAGATCAGATTCGCATGACCGACCACGAAATCGCCGCGTTTCTCGCCCAGGGGCGCACCCTCGCCGTCGCGACGAACACCCTGGATGGTCCGCCGCATCTGGTGGCCATGTGGTACACGCTGATCGATGGCAGGATCGTTTTCTGGACGTACAGGAAGTCGCAGAAGGCGGTCAATCTGCGTCGCGACCCGCGCCTGACGTGCATGCTGGAGTCCGGCGCGACCTATGGCGAATTGCGCGGCGTGCAGATTCAGGGGCGGGCGACGCTGGTGGAGGACGCCGAGGCTGTGCGGGCGATTGGCGAGGCCATCTACCGCCGCAACGCCAGCGCCGACGGCGAACTGACCCCGGCCCATCTCCAGATCATCGCCGCGCAGGCGCCCAAGCGCATCGTCGTCATCGTTGAGCCAACCAGAGTCACGTCGTGGGACCACGCCAAGCTCAGCGGCGTCCGGTAGTTTTACAGTTGTAGATAGCGAGGCGCCGCTCGCTCAGATGGCTGACAATGCCGAAAATTACGGATCTGGCTGTCGGCATGGGGCATAGCGTCCGTTTGCCATGAAGGCGGAAGACTTAAGGCAGTTTCGGCAAGCGCAACTGCAAAACTAGCCTCACCGACGCGCCATCTCGCCACAACCGCCGCGTGCGCCACAACACACGCCTTCACGTCAAAGTCACAAAGTACAGAGAAAGTATAGAGGAAGTCTGTAAGCTCCATATATGTACTCCGCCACAGCACTACCGTATGCTCGCGCCATGACATATCTCGTTTAGCGGCTGCTGTAATCCACGTGGTTTGAACGACGGCCTGCTCGATTCGTCCACAGCCCGGCAGGCTGTGGCGCCACGGATAGGGCGCGGGCGCCTGGCTTTCAGCCGTTAGCAGTCGAAGACAGGAGGAGGCGCGAACGATGGCGGAATCTCAACATCAGAGTGAATTCCTGAGCTTCATCCAGGCCAACCCGAAGGCTATGACAATCGCGGCGTTTTCAGCCTTCGGGAAGGTCGGCCGGAATCTTCCAGTGGTCTATGCGGGCATGCACGTAGGCTTGGTAGCGATTTTTCCAGACTGGCTCACCTTTCTGACCATTGAGAAGGACAATCCTGGCCTTGGGTTGGCCGGAAAACAGTTCGCCAAAGCCTATGCCGAAATGTGGCTCGATAAGGGTAAAGAAGTCTTTGGCCTCGCCGGGCTCATCTATGACGCAACGGTCGGCAAGCAGAAGGAACAGAGCAAGCAACAGCGGGAGATACGCGAAGCGATGGAGAATCCCCAGTCGTTCTTCATTCCCCTGCGATTACTCCGCACCGTGGAGACCGGGAAACAACTTGGGGCTACGCACTATCTGCGCATCGAAACGACGGAGCGTGACTATGCCTTCATAAGGACGCCAGAGAGGAGTCTCTTCGGCGCGCTCGACCAGATTTTTGGTGATTGGCATCCAGAGGCAATGGCCTACCTGCGCGTTATCGCGGCGTGCCATGCTTGATGCTTACGCCGCCGGATAACGCTGATAGGCGACGCATGGCTGTCATGAGGCTAGCCCGCAAGAGGAGGAGAACCAAAGTGAGCTATTACGACCGAAACGTAGAGAAGCTAGCCAAAGCGGTAAGCGAGAAAATATCTGAGGCGGTGCAGGCAGGCGCCATCGTAATGACTCGCGGCGGAATCTGGAA
>DASVWQ010000346.1:0-9027 GCA_036393135.1 Ktedonobacterales bacterium | reverse complement strand
ACGAACATCTGTGGGTCCTTCACATAGGCGTCGAACCCGTATTTGTGCAGCTCCAGGTCGCGGATAATCTCTGGGCGTAGCAGACTGACGACATAGGCGCAGGGCGACATCGTGAAGCCGGGAAATGGCTCCTCCAGCGTGCAGGCGCCGCCCACGCGGTCGCGCGCCTCGACCACCAGCACACGCTTGCCCGCCCGCGCCAGATAACCCGCCGCGACCAAGCCATTGTGGCCCGCGCCAATGATGATCGCATCCCAGTGGTCGTGCTGTGTGGCCATCGTCTGGTCGCTCCCTTCTCGCCTTCGCGCCGTCGCGTCGTCGCGCCGCGCTCTGCCATTCTATCATCCCTCACCCGTTTTGCGGCGCACGCATCCGCCGCTGCGCTGGCGGCCACGAATGAGTGGACCAAGACGCGCTTCCGCCTGGTGAGACTGCGGCGGTAACTCATGGATAGCGCAGAACGGCGAGCCTGCCAACTGGCTATGGTGTGGAGTAGAATGGCGGACAGACGGCGCACAAAGAAAGGCACTGTGATGGCACGCACGCTATGGACAACAGTTGATGACGCCTGGCCGCAGGAGACTGACGAACCCAGGGCGGCACCGGAATCGTCCTCAACGGCGGCTCGCGATGCCCTCTACGAAAGGTATCGCCCACTGATAGCACACAATCCCGCGCTGGACCGAAGCATTGTCAGCTACCAGGCGAACAAACGCACCCCATTCTATGGCTGGTTCAAATACCGCGAGGGCTTCTCAGAGGGATTAGTCAAATATGCGCTTGAGACGCTGCACCCTCAGCCTGGCGTCCTGCTCGACCCGTTCGCGGGTTCAGGCGCTGCGCTGTTCGCCGCGAGCGACCTTGGCTGGCAAACCACTGGAATAGAAGTGCTACCAGTTGGCGTCTTCGCCATGAATGCCCGCATTGCCGCCACCCGCGTTGATCGCACAGCATTCCACGCGGCTGTTCAGAACTTGCCGACGACCGGGTTCACCGCCTTTTACGACCCTGGCCGCGCGCCACAACACCTTGCCATTACTCGGGGCGCATTTCCACCAGATGAAGAAATACAACTCGTTGGCTTCCTGGCCTATTGCGAGCAACACATCGCGGATGCAGATGTCCAGCGTCTGATGCGGTTCGCTGCGTTTTGTGTGCTGGAGGACATCAGCTACACGCGCAAAGACGGGCAGTATCTACGCTGGGATGCTCGTTCCGGCAGATCGCAAGGGAAGCGGCCGTTCAACAAGGGGCGAATCACCGGCTTTCAGGAGGCTCTGCGCGCGAAACTGCGCCAGATGATCCAGGATCTAGGGCTGGCGGCAACACAGACCGCGCTGTTCACTTCTGCCCCTTCGGACCACGCTGCGATGCCTCCTCAGATCACCGAGGGCTCATGCCTGACGCTCTTGCCCGTAATGGAGTCCGCCTCTCTGGATTTTGTCCTGACCTCACCACCTTATGCCAATCGCTATGACTACACCCGCACCTATGCCCTTGAACTGCTGTTCCTGGGCTGCGATGACGCCGAGGTCAAGCGCCTGCGCCAGACCATGCTCTCCTGTACCGTCGAGAACCGAGACAAGCAGGAACAGTTGCGGGCATTTTATGGCACGTTGGGCAGGGAGCGTGATTTTGATCGCGTCCATGCGGTATTCCAGAGCCAGGCTGCGCTTCAGGAAACACTGGCGATTCTCGACGCATATCGAGCGCAAGCCAAACTCAATAATGACCACGTTGCCCGACTGGTGCGCAACTACTTCTACGAAATGTGCTTCGTCATTGCTGAGTTTACACGGCTGCTCAAGCCAGGCGGAATCATCACGATGGTGAATGATAACGTTCGCTATGCGGGCGAAGACATCCCAGTAGACCTCATACTGTCGGATTTCGCGGCGTCCTTGGGTCTCTCCGTCCGCACTATCTGGACCTTAGGGCGTGGAAAGGGCAATAGCAGCCAGCAAATGGGGCATCACGGGCGCAGTGAACTGCGCAAGTGCGTCTATGTCTGGGAGAAGGCGTGATATGGCGTCAGACGACGATGCTCTGCTCAGAGAAGCAAATCGCATCAACTACCAGTTGCGCTCAACATTCTTCTACCGCAAGCTCAGGGAATACGGCACACTCGCGTTACCGCGTCTGCTCTCCGAACTGACCCCAGCGGCGCATCTCTATAGCTGGGAACACTTCGCTGAGTGGGGAATCGGAGCGCCCGCGTATCACGCCATCCGCAAGCGCACAGATCTGCCGCTGATGCAGGTGTTTTGCCATCCTCGCGCGCTCCGCGAGCGGCCGCAACTGGTCGCCTACTATCGCAATATTGCTGCATTGTCACAGAAGGGTGTGCGCTATTTGAGCGGCATCGACGTGAAACCACTCGAACGCCCAGATGCTGTGAGCGCCTCGCTAGACGATGATAGCGCCATGAAGCTGGCGCGCCTGTTTAATGGACATGTCTCACTCATCGTCGAAAGCTCATTGCAGAATCTGGCCACTGAAGAACTCTATGGATTGCTATTGGCTTCCACAGGCGCACAGATAGATGGAGCGTGGCGTAATGCGATTGGCGAAGAGGCAGAGCGGGTTGTGCGACGACTGCTCGCGCGCGGAGCCCAAAATCTCGGCGCACTGGCGGCTTTAGCCCCACGCGATGGAAGTGCGGTGGAATTCTTTGATCTGGCTCGACTCGATGAGCAATTGGGGCAGATAGATCGCTATCGAGCCTTCCTGCTGACAAATCAGACTTCCTTGCTATTTGCCAGCGAGCCAGATGTTTCACTCCTCGATCCTGATGGGAAGACGATTGGCGTTATTGAGGTGAAGGGTGGCGCAGACCCCGCAGGCGCCTTGGAACGTTACGGAGCGGCGAAGAAGTCATTCGAGTCCGCTCGGCGCGCCAACCCAGCCATTGCGACAATTCTGGTCGCGAGCTGTATCACCGCCGAAGTTCGCTCCCGTATCGAAGCCGATGCCACCATCTCGGCATATTACAACCTGACAGAATTGCTCAACGAGAGCCTTTCGTCTGCCGCCCAATCGCGATTCACGGCGCACGTGTTTGCTCTACTTGGCCTGGCCACAGCGCCGCAGTAGAGATCGCGCTCACTCGCGGCGCGCCCATGGCCAGGGCGTCCCATTCACGCGCAGCGAGCAGCCTCAGCCATGCTATGATATAGCGGCAATCGTGGCGTCTGTTGAGTGTCTGGTGGAAGCGGAAAAAGATGTATCCCAACTACCCTGAACATCCCGACCAATCGCAGCATCCCAATGATCCCGCGCAACCCTCGTCGCCTGCCCAGCCAGGGTATCCGGGAGCGCAGTATCCGCCACAATACCCTCCGCAATATCCACCACAGCGCCCGGCGTCCGCTCCTCCAGAGTATCAGCCGCAGCAGCCAACCATGCCGCGACTCCCGACCTATCCGGGCATTCCCGACCAGTTGCGCTATCAGCCCTATCCCACGCAGTCCTACGCGCCGCCGCCGCTCTATCCGCCCCCGCTCTACCCGCCGCCAACGCCGCCACGCCCTCGCCGCCGCGCGCCATTGGTTGTGAGGCTGGGACTGAGCCTGCTCGTGGCGCTGCTGATCGCGGGCGTGGCGCTGGGCGGGCTGGGCGCGCTGGGCGCCGCCTTCGCCCCACAGACGCTCGTCCACTATCTGCCTATCACCGCGACCAGTGTGACCGGAACAGTCTATGGCGAGAACCTGGCGCAGCGCGAGGCGGGACGCTTTGCCGCGGCGCCGCTGGCCGGGGCGACAGTCGCCTGCGGCCCTGCCAGCGCCACGACCAGCGCGAGCGGCCAATTCGCGCTGTCCCTGCTGCGTGACCGCGCGTACACCTGCCTGATCAGCGCGCCGAAGTATACGTCCCGCAGCGTCCACATCATGCCGGGCATGTCCAGGGCCTATCATGTGACGATTGGGCCGGGCGGCCCCACGGGAAGCTGCGCGCAGGCCACCGTGACGGCGATGGCCTGCCCCGCGCTGGCGCTGATCGGCGGGGTGGTCAGCGGGCAGGTCACGGCCATTCGTGGCGCCAAGCCCATCGCCAACTCGCAGGTCATCTGCTGGGACAACAGCCCGACGGCGCAGGCCAGCGACAGCCCGCCCGCCCGCTTCATCGCCAACACCGATGTCCAGGGGCGCTATGCCCTGACCAACACGCCGGCTGGCCCCTACCTCTGCGTGGCGAACCAGCAGGGCGCGCCCCAGGCGATGCGTGTGGCGCCTGGCGAGACGACCACGCTCAACTTCTCGGAATGCGCGACCCACTGTAGCGGCGTGACGTATCACTCCGGCCCGGTGCTCCACTCCTTCAAGGCCTATGTCATCTTCTGGGCGCCGCACGGCGTCAGCCTGGAGCCGAATGGCGACAGCGCGCGCTTCCAGACGCTGGTGAAGCAGTATCTCAGCGATGTCGGCGGCACGAGCTTCTTTGGCATTCTGACCCAGTATTGGGACCTGCACGGCCCCGTGCGCAATGTCTCGACGCTGGCGGGCGCGACGCTCGACACGCGCCCCTACCCGCATGCCGGCACGCGCGCCGACCCGCTGACCGATGGCGATGTGATTGACGAGATCAGCCAGGTGCGGCAGGCAAAAGGCTGGGCTGTCACCGACGGCTCGGTCTTCATCCTGGTGGCGGGCTATAACGTGCAGGAATGCGCGAAGTTCACCGACGGAACCGTCTGCTCCTATCCGCTGCCCAACAATTATGGCTTCTGCGCCTACCACAGCTTCACGCCCTACTACGACAACAGCGGCTCCGGCCCGGACTTCGCGCCCTACATCTATCTCGCCAACAACTACGACTGCGACTATCTGCCGAGCTTCAACTACGGCCCCGCGCCCTATGGCGACCAGACCGCCGACGCGGTGATCAACTCGCTCTCACACGAGCAGTTCGAGTCGGTCAGCGATCCGGAGTCGGGTGGTTGGTACGATCACAGCCCGTCTGATGGCGAGATAGCCGACAAGTGCGCGACCACCTTCGGAACAACCGCCGGGGATGGCTCGACGGTGACACTGGCCCATGGCCACCGCTATGTCGTGCAGGAGGAATACAGCGACCGCCGGGGCGGCTGCTCGTATCATTAGGGCAATAGGCAGCCGTGGCTCAGAGATCGTAAGGTGAGTCGGCGGTTCCCGCGCCGAGCGCCTGGAGGGCAGCGGCAGCGACCGCCTCGGCCTCGTTCATGCCCTCGCCATCGGTGGGCGCCGCGCCATCGTCGCGGCTCAGGCGACAGACGTGGCGCGTCATCGGCCCCTCGCCGCCGAGCAGTCGCGCCACCACCTCGCCCGTCGCCACGCGATAGCCACGCCCGCGCAGCCAGACCTTCAGCTTGCTCGCCGAGGGCAGCCAGAGACAGTCGCGGACGAGGCCGCGTGACTGCGGCCAGCGTCCCGCCGGGTCGGCCAGCGTGAGTTGGCCATCCGCGCTGGCGGCGACGATGAGCCAGATGCCGACCAGCCCCTCATCCACATGCGCGCCGCCCAGCGATGTCACCCAGTCGCCTGGCTGTGGGTCCCAGGCGAGGCCCGCGCGAGCCAGCCGACGCGCGGTGGTCGGAGTCACCAGTTCCTCTCGCATATGCGGATTGCCCCCATGACTCTCCGGCGTGACGTGCGCCAAAGCTCCCACGCTGGCCACGGTAGCAGCGTCGGCGGCGCGGCGTCAAGCGGTCGGGCGGCGCGAAGGCTTCTGGTCCGCCGCCGCGATCGTGGCCACGTCGGAGCTGGTCGTGACGCTCCTGATGTATGAGACGCTGCCCGCGCGCCGCCGCACGCGCCGCGCCTGGGAGCGCGAGGCGCGATTCCAGTGAGCGCCCGCCGCTTGACACTCATTGCCAGGCGCGCCTACCCTGAAGCGAGATGGCTTGAGGTCGAGCGCGTGCGCGTGGCGGCGCGCAGGGAGAGGAGCGGCGAGCATGGCGGCGCAGGTGGGCATTATCATGGGCAGCGACTCCGATCTGCCGGTGATGCGCGGAGCGGCGGAGATGCTGGACCTCTTCGGCGTGGGCTATGAGGTGCGCATCGTCTCGGCGCACCGCACGCCCGACGACATGGCGGAGTACGGGCGCTCGGCGCATGAGCGCGGCCTGCGCGTCATCATCGCCGGGGCGGGCGGCGCGGCCCACCTGCCAGGGATGATCGCCGCACACACGCCGCTGCCCGTCATTGGCGTCCCCGTGCCAACGGAGTGGCTGCGCGGCCTCGATTCGCTACTCAGCATCGTCCAGATGCCCAGCGGCGTGCCAGTGGCCACCGTCGCCATCGGAAACGCCCGCAACGCCGGGCTGCTGGCCGCGCGCATCCTCGCCGCCAGCGACGATGGCCTGCGGGCGAAGATGCTGGCCTACCAGGAGCGCATCGCCGCCGAGTCGCGGGCGAAGAACGATGCGCTCGCCCAGCCCCCCGACGCGGCGCCAGGCGTCTGAGCGCGGGTCACGCAGCCAGGCTCAGCCCGCGAGCGGGTGGGAGATCAGGTACCAGGGGCCGCTCCCTTCGCCCGTGGCATAGCTCGCCCACAGCGATGTCGGGTGTCCGCCGCTGTCCCATCCCGCAGTCTGGCCAAAGATGGAGCCGGGCTGCGGAATGAGCAGCGCCGGGGCCCATTGGGTCGCGCCGGGCGTCGCCTCATAGAGCGTAAAGGTCGGGCTGGTGTAGCTCGTATAGGTGGCGCGAGCGTCCGTGACGAGCACGGTCCCATCGGGCGCGACGAACAGGAAGTCCGGCCCCATCTCGTTCGCCCACGGCGGCGGCAGCTTGCGCCAGTTCTGGCCGCCATCGCTGGAGAGCGCGAGCTGCTTCGGCGCGCTCGCATACGCGCCGACCCAGATGCGGTCGAGCGGATCGACCGCCAGCAGATGCACACTGGCGCCATTGTCAGAGAACGTCGCCGTCTGCCAGGTCGCGCCAGCGTCGTGGCTGACGAGCATGCTATCGGCAAGCTGCGGGGGATTGTACTGGATGTTCCCCATCTGGAGATAGACCGTCGAGCCATGCCCCGTGATGAGGCGAATCTGCGCTCCCAACGTGATGCCGGAGACTTTGCCATCGGTATCCAGTCGCTTGAACGACCCCTTGTTCACGCTGGCGAAGAGCTGTGTCTGGGATGACATGCTGTCGCACAGCGAGAACGCCATCAACAGAGTCGAACCAGCGAACCCCATGTTCCCATAGCAGTTCACCGAGACGCTGATCGCTGGCCGCGTCCAGGTCCTCGCGCCGTCGAAGGAGCGCAGGATGGTGAAGCCGCTGCTGGCGGCGGGTGTGCAGGCCAGCGCGACATCGCTCGCATCGGTCGGGTCCACCGCGATCTGGCAGCGGTTCTGGTTGAGCGCTGGGCGCCCAAGCGTCTGCCAGGTCGCGCCGCCGTCAGACGAGCTACTGACTGCGGCGGCGCCGCTGACCATACTCACGGCATAGGCAATGCGCGGTGATGAGGGCGCGAAGGCGACGGTAGACAGGAAGCCATCAGGAATCGCCGCCTTGGTCCACCCCGCCGGAACGCTGACGCTGGCGGTGGGGCCGGTGGGCGACGCGGTTGGCTGGGGAGCGCTAGTGGCCGTTGACTGGGCTGCGCTGGTGGTGGTGGGCGTCGCCATGACACTGCCAGAGCCGTTCGGATGATTGCCGCGAAACACAAGCGCGGCGGCAAACAGCGCGATGATCAGCGTCGCCGCCACGGTGGTCAGCGCCGCTGTCGGGATGCGCCCCGGTATCCGTCCACGCAGGATCGCCGGACGCCGCGCGGCGGGGCTGGCGATGCGCGCCTGAAGACCGCGCCAGACCTGCGCGGTAAGCTGTGGTTCGCGCTGGTCGCGCAGGACACGGGCGACCTGCTGGAGCGAGGCTAGCCGCCGCTGACAGGCGACGCACCCGGCGACATGGCGCTCCAGCGTGGCGCGCTCGGCGGGGTCGAGCAGGCCATCCAGCGCCGCGGAAAGTGTTTGCTCGGAGACATCGAGCGGGCAGGCGGGGCCTGTGGGCGACATCAGCGGGCCTCCTTGCGCATGTAGCGGTCGCGGAACTGCGTGCGGGCGCGCCAAAGGCCAACCTTGACCGCCTCACGCGACATCTTGAGGATGTCGCTGACCTCCTCCGCCGATAGCCCATAGACATCGCGCAGAATCAGGAGCGCGCGGGCTTTGGGCGTCAGCTCGCGCAGTGTCTCGCGCACCTGGTCGCGCTCCACGAAGCGCCGTCCAGGATCGCTCACGCGCGGATCCCACGCGCCATCCAGCGGGCCAGCCGCGCCGACCGGGGCGCCGCGCCGCCGCAGGTGCTGGAGCGCCAGATTGGTCGCCACGCGAAAGAGCCAGCCGCCCGGCCGCTCATAGGCGCGGATGCGGTCGAAGCGCTGCCAGGCGCGCAGAAACGTCTCCTGCGCGAGGTCGCTGGCGGCCTGCTCATCGCCCGTCATGCGCCACAGGTAGCCAGTGATCGCGCGTTCGTGGGCCTGGAAGAACGCCTCGAACTCGTGGTTCGCCGCGCCCGCGTCCGCGCCGCCACGGGAGAGTGTGGGATACGACAGCGTCTGGTTGTCCTTGGATGAAGATGAGGACATCGCGAGGGTCGGGATGGCGAAGAGCGCCCGCAGCCCGCGCGACAATCGCGGCCCGGCGCCCGTGATGGTGAGCATCATGCGCGCTCCCCTCCGAAACTGTAGAATGGATGCCAGCATAGCAGAGAATGGCGCCGCTATCTACACACATCCACAACCGGGCGAAACGGTTACATGAGGAGCGCTCGTTTTGTCAATCTATCCACAATTCCGCCCACTTATCCCCGCACATGTGGATAACTTTTCGGTCTTGTGTGGATAACTCCGGCTCAGCGGTTCGCGCTGGAACCGTAGTCCTGGCCGAGGCCCGCGAAGACGCTGGCGGGGTTGACCTTGCGCGCGGGCGTGATGATGGTGACGCCCTCGGCGCGCAGGATGGTCATCGTGTAGGGGACGCCCAGCGCGTCCAGTTCGCGGGCCAGCAGCGGCTGCTCGTCGGTGATGGCGAGGATGAAGCTG
>DASVWQ010000345.1:0-2664 GCA_036393135.1 Ktedonobacterales bacterium | reverse complement strand
GTCACGACCGGCGTGCGCCCGCTGCGGGTGGCCAGCGCATAGACCACCACGACCGCCGCCAGCGCGCCGACAAAGGCCAGCAGCGCTTCCAGGCTGAAGCCGAGCCAGTCTACCGTCAGCGCGCCCGTCACCACCAGCCCGACCACCGCGCCCAGCGCCGCGCCCGACGAGGTTCCCAGTAGCAGCGGGTCCGCCAGCGGATTGCGCAAGAGGCCCTGGAAGAGCGCGCCCGCCACGCCCAGCGCGGCCCCCACCAGCGCGGCGCCCAGCGCGCGTGGCAGCCGCACCTGCATGATGATGAGGTCATCGGTCGCGGGCCAGTGGGGAGCGATCCACCAGGCGCCGAGGTGGCGCAGGACGATCTCCAGCGTGGTTAGCGGCGGAATGCTCACCGTCCCCTGGATGGTAGCTAGCGCCAGCGCGACGAGCAGTGCGAGCGCCAGCCCCACCAGCGCGAGGGCCGTCCGGCCGGGCGCGGGCCAGCGCGGGCGAGACGCCGAGCGCGCAAGGCTAACCTCGCCCGCCGCCATTTCGCCCCGCGCCAGATCGGCGGGCGGGGCGTCGCGCTGCGCCTGTGCCATAGGTGGGCCTCCGCGATGCGCCAGCCCTCACCCCCTAACCCCCGCTCCCCGTGGGAGAGGGGGAATCCGGACGCCCCTCGCCCTCTGGGAGAGGGGTCGGGGGTTAGGGTTACGCCTGACACGCAAATCAACAACTACAATCGACGCGCGCCCTGCCCTACTACGGGAAGAGCGTGGGATGGATGTCCTTCGCCAGCTCCTGTAGCCCCTGGATGATGCGCGGGCCGGGGCGCTGGGTCAGGTTGGGGTCGATACTGTAGATCTGGCCGGACTTCACCGCCGCGAGGTCGCTCCAGCCGGGGCGGGCGGCCACCTGCGCGGGTGTCGCGCCATCGGTCAGGATGATGACCTGCGGGTTGGCGGCGATGATGGCTTCGTTGTTGACCGCCGGATAGCCAGCGCCCGACGTATCGCCGTGGAAGATATTGACGCCACCCGCATCGGAGATCAACTCATCGCCGAAGGAGCCGCCGCCGAAGACGTAGGTGGGGCCATTGCCATAGTACAGCTCCATGTAGACGGTGGGCTTCGGCGCGCTGGTGGCCTTCGCCTTGACCGCCGCGATGCTGGCGCGCATGCTGGCGGCAAGGGCGTTGGCGGCGCTCTCAGCATGGGTGAGCTGGCCGATGAGCTGAATCTCGGTGATCGAGCCGTCCAGATTCAGCGCGGGCAGGTC
This sequence comes from Ktedonobacterales bacterium, assembly GCA_036393135.1. Taxonomy (GTDB): domain Bacteria; phylum Chloroflexota; class Ktedonobacteria; order Ktedonobacterales; family JADMIN01; genus JAKAIY01. The sequence goes on along the minus strand of DASVWQ010000345.1, from coordinate 1,407 downwards.
ATAGACGGTGATGTGCGCGGCCATTAGCTGGGTGTCGGCGTGGCTGACGCTGGAGTTGGTCTCGTGGCCGTAGCTCAGCACGAGGTCGGGCTTGAGCGCGATGATCTGCTCGATATTGGGGACGCTGTTGGCGTCGGTGACTTTGGGCTTGGCGGCCATCGCGGCGGGATAGTCGGTGTAGGTATCCACGCCGACGACGCGCGCCTCCTCGCCCAGCGCGCCGAGAATCTCGCTATCCACCGGGGTCAGCGAGACGATGCGCTGAGGCGCCTTGGCGGGGATGGCGATGGTCGTGCCGTTGGAGTCTTTGGCTAGCAGCGGCGCGGCTGGCCCGGTCGTGGTCGCGGCGGCGGGAGCGCAGGCGCCCAGGGTGAGCGTGGCGATGAGGGCCAGGACGGCTCCGCCAGCGACGGCCAGCGAGCGAATACGTGAAAAGCGCATGGGATGCAGGATTCCTCCAGGGGCCGGGAGCCTGTCTGCGCCGTGATCGGCGTCCGGCGACCCTCACGGGCGGGCGCGGCGGCCATCGCCGTTCCCGCGACGCGCCGCATGTGTGATACGCCATCTCATCCTCTCCCGGCCTGGGCCGCCCGGCGCCCAACATGGCCCGGACAACACAAGCGCCCTCCTCTGACGATGCAGAGCAAGGGCGCAGCGCTGGGTGTGACGTGATGACGCTGCTCTCTCCTCTTGGCGCGAAGGACTGAGCATGTTCCCCGTCAGGTCGGTCTCCTGGCTTCCGGTCCCGCGCCGCCACGGCTGGCGTGGCGGCGCGAGCGGCCACTCCCATCTCCCTTCCCATCGGTCGCCCCGACAGTGGGATCGCCCCCGCGCGTCACGGCTGGCGTAGCAGGCGTGGCGCAGAGCGAAGAGGAGCAGCGTGTTCCCGGTTACAGTGGCGCGTCCGCAGCGGCATTGCACCGCTTTCCCTGGCGTTTCCCTCGCGCGGCGAGGGTCGCCACCTCACGGGTTCTCGTTATGCGGTTGTACACAGCGGAGTATAGCGAGCGGGTGGGTGGGGCGTCAAGGCGGAGCGGTGAGCCATGCGCGATTCGTCACGCCGATGGCCCAGCCCGCGACGGCGGGCTTCGCGGCCCGCAGGCCCTCCAGGCGCGGTTTCAACCGCCAGCCTGCTACCGCCCCCCGCTACAGCCACGCCTCGCTGGCCGCTGGGGCCACGAACGTCACCTCCAGCGAGCCGTTGACCATGCGGGCGACGGTGGCGTCGAGCGGCGCGAGAACATTGGGAAGGGCGATGTTGCGCTTGAAGTTGCCGACCTCCACGATCAGGTCGTCGCCCTTCTTCACCATCTCCACCTTGCCCATCTCGATATGCGGCAGCGGCAGGCGCAGGATGTACTGCTCGCCGCGCTTCACCAGCTCCTGCGTCTGGCCCTGGTAGAAGAC
>DASVWQ010000344.1:0-3473 GCA_036393135.1 Ktedonobacterales bacterium | reverse complement strand
GCGGCGGCCTGCGCCTTCCACTCCTTCGTCAGCGCGGCGTTGAGGCCGCCAGCGGACAGCGGGAATGGTAGCGGGCGCTGCTCGGAGAACGGCCACGCGATGCCGTATCGTCTGGCCAGCGCGAAGACGACGATGGCGCCGATGAAGACAAAGATCGCCGTCCACTGCGCCTGCTTCAGGACGTTGACGCCCAGGAACGGGGTGACCGGCTCGGTGCCGCGCGCGAAGAAGACGAGGAATTGCGAGATCGCGTAGAGCGCGAGGTAGAGCGCGAAGAACATGCCTGTCTTGATGTGCGGCCAGGCCAACCGCAGCGGCCACAAAATGGCCAGGGCGATCACGTTCAGCCCCATCTCATAGACCTGCGCGGGCTGAAAGGGGATGCCCGCGGGCGCGAAGCTGTGTGGGTTGAGGTAGACAAAGGCCCACGCCAGTACGTTCGGGTCAGTGACATAGGCGAGGCACGGCGAGTGCAGGCAGACGCCCTGCGGGGGAGTGACGGCGGGGCCAACGGAGTAGCCCAGGATGTCGCCATTGACCACATTGCCGAGGCGACCGAAAATCTGGCCAACCGCGCCGAACAGCGCCCCGGCGTCGACCACCAGCCAGCGATCGATGCCGTAGCGCGGCGCGATGACGAAGAGCGTGGCCGAGGCGAGGAAGATCGCGCCGAAGAAGGCCATGCCGCCGTTCCAGACGGCGATGATGTTGATGGGGTTGAGCAGGTAGTCCTGCACGAGGTCGGGCTGCTGGATGACGAAGTAGAGCCGTCCGCCGACGAGTCCCGCAATCGCCGCCCAGATGAATAGTCCCCAGATCTGGTCTTCGTGCAGCCCCATTTTGCGCGCCCAGCGCAAAATGACCCACAGCCCGATGGCGATGGCGACGACATACGCGATGCCGTACCAGTGGATCGCCAACGGGCCAAGATGCAGGACGGGATCGATGTTCAGGATGATGTATGCCAGAGGAAGCGTGTGTATCCCCTGCGCGAGTGCGCTTAGCATCTGGTAGAAGTCCTCCCGGTGGAGCGCGCTCCCAGCGCGTCGCCAGTCACGGCAGCCTTATCGTCGGCGTCGGGTAGGCGCCTCTCGCTATTATCGTCGCGCAGCCTGTTCCGCGCAACCACGAACGCGACGCGCTATGCCCAGGTGTACCACGCGGGCGTGGCGCGGGCGGTGAAATCGCGTACAATGGCGTGGGACTGCGCCTGATGAGTTCGCGGCTGCGAATATGTGGCCGTCAGAGAATAGATTGTCGCCTGGCGTCGGGGCCAGAGGAGAGCTATGAGAAAAGTCTGTGTCGTTGGTACGGGCTATGTGGGCCTGGTGACGGGCGCCTGTTTCGCCGACCTTGGCAACGAGGTGGTTTGCCTCGACATTGACACGGCCAAGATCGACCGGCTGCGGGCAGGCTCCATGCCGATCTATGAGCCGGGGCTGGAGCCGCTGGTCCGGCGCAATGTTAGCAAAGGCCGCCTGCGCTTCGCCACTGACTATGCCGAGGCTGTACGCGACGCCGACTACTGCTTTATCGCCGTGAACACGCCGACCGTCGAGGGCGCGGGCGCCGACATGACCTATGTGGAGAGCGCCGCTGGCTCCATCGCGCAGCATGTGACCCGCGACGTCATCATCATCAACAAGAGTACGATGCCGGTTGGCAGTGGTGATCTCGTCTCGGAGATTGCGCGTCGCAACCTGCGTGATCCGCGCCACCGCATCGCCGTCGTCTCGAATCCCGAATTCCTGCGCGAAGGCTCGGCGGTGAAGGACTTCCTCCAGCCCGACCGCGTGGTGCTCGGCTCCTACGATCAAGCGGCGGCGCGGCGTGTAGGCGAGTTGTATGTGGCGCTGCGGGCGCCTATCGTCATTACCGACCTCTATACCGCCGAGATGATCAAATACGCCTCGAACGCCTTCCTGGCCACGAAAATCTCATTCATCAACGAGATGGCGCGCATCTGCGACCAGCTTGGCGCCGATGTGAAGGAGGTCGCGGCGGGCATGGGCTACGACAAGCGCATCGGGCGCGACTTCCTCAACGCGGGCCTGGGGTTCGGGGGGTCATGCTTCCCCAAAGACGTGAAGGCGCTGGCGCACATGGCGGGCGAGGCGGGGCTGCACCCGCAACTGCTCGAAGCGGTGATGAAGATCAACGAGGATCAGCGCCGAGTGCTGGTGGACAAGCTGGTAGCGGAACTGGGGGGCGAGGAGCGACTGCGGGGCATGACCATTGCGGCGCTGGGCCTTGCCTTCAAGGACAACACCGACGACATGCGCGAGGCGCCCTCCATCGACATCATTCGTTGGCTGACGGCGGCTGGCGCGACCGTGCGGGCCTTCGATCCGGTGGCGGATGAGACCGCGCGGCGCGTACTGCCCGCCGAGGGCGTCATCTATTGCGGTGACGAGTTTGAGGCCGCCACCGGGGCTGACGCCATCATCGTGCTGACCGAGTGGAAGCGGTTCCTCGATCTCGATCTGGAGCGACTGCGCGCGGCCATGCGCGACCCGGAGCGCGGCGCCGTCTTCGTGGACGGGCGCAACCTCTTCGACCCCGAAGAGATGGCGCGGCTGGGCTTCCGCTACCAGGGCATCGGGCGAGGGAATGGCAAGCGCCGCGCCGCGCTTTTTGGCCCGGAGTTCGACTGAGCGCGGGCCTGTCGTCGCACACGGTGAGATGAGCCATGACGAACGCATACGACGACGCGCCTGACGCGGGCGAAGTCTTTCCACAGCCGACCACACCTGTCGCGGTGGTCGTCGGCGTGGACCTGCTCGCGCGCGGGCGTCTGGAGCGCAGCTTCGCGCGGCGGGGCGAGCGCTTGCTGCGGCGGCTCTTCACCGCGCGCGAGGTCGCCGAGGCGGGCGGGCAGATCGCCCGGCTGGAGGGCCGCTTCGCCGCCAAGGAGGCCTGCGCCAAGGCGCTTGGTGTGGGCATCGGGCGGGTCGCCGCATGGCAGGAAATCGAGATCGTGCGGCTGCCTGGCGGCAAACCCGCGCTGAGTCTGCGCGGCGGCGCGGCGGCGCGCGCGCGGGCGCTGGGCCTGACCGCCTTCGATGTCAGCATCTCGGACACCACGGAGCTGGTGATGGCGGTAGTGGTCGGCGTGCGCGGCTAGGCGCCCGCCGCCAGCGCCGCGTCGAGCATCGCCTCCAGGCGCAGCAGGTAGGCGGGGTCCACTGGCTCTGGCGCGTCGCGGTTGAAGCGCTGGCCCAATTCGCTCATGAAGCCGAGGCTGAAGACGGCGACATAGGCCGCCAGTCGCCGCCGCTGGCTGTCGTCGAGCGCCAGCAGGGCCTCCCACTGGTCAGCGTAGTCGGGATCGAGGTCGTGCGCAAACAGCGCCACGCGGGTCAGCGCGAGGGTGAAGAGCGGGTCGCCGAAGCAGACGTAATCGGTATCTACCACCCCACTGAGCGCGCCCTCATGGACGAGGACATTCTTGGTGGTCGTGTCGTCGAGGAAAG
>DASVWQ010000343.1:0-5774 GCA_036393135.1 Ktedonobacterales bacterium | reverse complement strand
GCGCGCGGCGGACGCTCGACCTGGAGGTCTGGCTGGCGGGTGAGGGGCGCTGGCTGGAGATCAGCTCGGTCAGCGACTGCGGCGATTTCCAGGCGCGGCGGCTGGGGCTGCGCTACCGCCCACGTCCCGGCGCTCCGGCGGAGTGGCCTGTCACGCTGAACGGCTCGGCCTTGCCCATCGGGCGGACGCTGGCGGCGCTGCTGGAGCAGGGGCAGCGCGCCGATGGCGCCGTGGAGTTGCCCGCCGCGCTGGGTGTCTATGGTCTTCCCCCTGTCCTGTGGCCTCTGGGGTCGCCTGCTCGTACTGAGTGATATAGCGCAGGCGAGCGGTGGAAGGCCAGGGGCCATGCGGCCCGACGGAGGCCCGACGTATGGCGTTTGTCCGACCCTTGTGAGCCATTTGCATCTTGTCTGCCGCCAGTGGCTGTGCTACCACGCAGTGTATATTCAGCGCTGGACGCGCGAGAGGCGCCCGCCGGGTCCCATGTGGCCTGGCATGTCATCACAGGGCATGAGCGCGCGGGATGCCGTGGAGCGCATGCCCGGCAATCAGGAGGCTGCCCGTGAAGAAGATCCTGGACGAGTTTAAGGCATTCATCCTCCGGGGCAACGTGATCGATCTGGCCATCGCGGTTGTCATCGGCGCCGCATTTGGCGCGGTTGTCACCGCGCTGGTCAAAGACATCCTCACGCCGCTGATTGCGGCGATTGCCGCCCAGCCAGATTTCTCGAACCTCACGTTCACCATCAACCACAGCAAGTTCCTTTATGGGGACTTCATCAACGCGGTCATCAGTTTCATTATCCTTGCGGCGGTCATCTTCTTCTTCGTGGTCAAGCCGATCAACTTCCTGATGTCGCGGCGCAAGCAGGAACTACCGCCCGACCCGACGACCCGCGACTGTCCGTATTGCCTGAGCGCAATTCCGATCGCCGCGACCCGTTGCGCCTTCTGCACGCAGGAGGTACCAGCCGTCGAGGCTGCTGCGACAAGCTGATACCACGTTTCAGGGAGCGGCGTCCGCCCCGGCTATCGCTGGATGCGCCAAGGGGGCGCTGTCACGCCAGATGGTGTGACGGCGCCTCGCGCGTGCGCCGGGTCGGCCTGGGGCGCCTATCGCTTCGGCGCGGCGGAGCCGATGCGTTCGCCGCGCGCGATCATCTGGCGGACGCGCTGGCGGTACTCCGGCGGGATGGGCGGGTGCGCGCGGGGCGTCTCGCCGAAGGTTCGCTGGCGGTAGGCGAGCGCCCGCTTCGCCAGTAGCTCGAAGTAGCGGCCGTCGCCACTGATGCGGTAGCCGCCGCCGTTGTCGCGCAGGCGGCGCTGCTCGCGGATGAACGGCTGGAGGGCGTCCCAGGTCCAGACGATGCGCCGCGAGTCCAGCGGGACGATGTATTTTGCCGGGATCATCCCTGATTCGACGAGGAAGGCGAGCTGTTCGAAGACGCGAGTGGTCCAGGTCGCCAGTTCCAGTTCTTCGGGCGTGTAGTCCTCGATGCGCTCCGGCAGGCCAAGCGTGGAGTCGGCGTCCTCATACGCCGCGCGGCTGCCGATGTCGTCGTACATGCGGATGATGGCGCCCAGATAGCGCGCCCGCCGCGCCTCGCGTACCTGCCGCCAGGCGACGGCCCCCGCGATCACCAGGATCAGCGTCTGCGCGATGGCGACACCCACCTCGATCAGCGCAACCGTGGTCGTAGATAGCCCGAACATGCCAACTCCTCACACCCCAACTTGCCGGATTTCGCTTGAAGGTTCCGGAACGCGCCTAGACGCCTCCCGCCGCCGCCCGTCGCGCCGCCTCGCGTCGCTGGGCCGCCCGCACGGCCACCGCCCACAGCGGTATCAGCCCGATGCCGACCAGCAGCAGCGCCAGGAAGACCACCAGCACGCCCTGGTCCGCGCGCCAGTCGCCCGTTGGCAGGCCGACAGAGGGCGCGTTGTGGATGACCTGCTGGACGCCAACGACCCCCATAATGGCGCAGACAAGCGCAAGGACCGCCCACGCCGAGGCCCAGGCGCAGAGCGTGCGGGTGATGTCGCGGCGCCAGATGGCGATCAGGATGAGAGCGGCGCCGATCAGCAGCAGCCCGGTGATGGCGATCATGCCGGCGCTTGGCTCAATGTACGCGCGCAGACCGCCGAGGCCGTATTGCAGGGCGTAATTGACGCTCACGCCGTGGCAGACGCCAATCAGCACTGGGGCTGAGCAATTGTAGGTGGCCCACGGAAGCGCGAAGAAGCCCCACGCCCAGAGGATCAGCCCGCCGGTGATGGCGCCGACGCCGGGGAGCGAGCGCGTGGGGCTGACGCCGGGCGTGACAATCTCGCCCTGGATGGTTGGCGTGACCGGCCTGCTGGCGCGGCGGCGCGTCACGATGGCCACGCCCGCCAGCGCCAACGCCGCCAGTCCCAGCAGCCCACCGAGCAGCGCCAGCCACAGCCCATAGGCGGGCTTGATGCTATAGATGGCGAAAAGCTGCGGATAGGGGTACGGCGTGAACTTGTACGGGCCAGCGCCTGCCTTGAGTTGCGCCGGGATGTCGCCGAGGATGAGCTGCGCCGTCGCGATGAAGACGACGCTCATGAGGACGAACCAGCAGGTGTAGAGGGCGAGGGCCAGCCACTGGAGCCAGCGTGTGGTCGTCTGCCAGAGCAGCGGACTCAGCAGCAGGCCAGCGACGGTGAGCATGCTCCACGGGCCGAAGAAGTCGGCGCCAAAGAGCGCGTGCAGCGGGGGCGCGCCCAGTTCGGCGGCGGTGAGGCTAAAGCCCAGTTGCGGGCCAGAGAGGCCATTGCGCAAGTCGCCGGAGGTGATGACATCGGCCAGCGGCCCCCATGCGACATAGAAATACAGCAGCGCGCACGCCGTCGCGACAAGCCGGGCCGCCAGCGCATAGCGCCGCGCCTGCGTGGCCCCCTGACCCAGGCGCAGCGGCCAGGCCGGGCGCAAGCTACCTGCCCTGGCGTCGGGCGCGGGCTTGGCCTCCGGTGTGGCGGCGTGTCCGGCGATGCTGCCCACCACGCTGGAGATGTCGCTGGCTGGCTCGGCGGTGGTTTGTGGCTGTCCGGCCTCTGGCGCTGGCTGGGTGTCGTCCCGCATCGGCTGGCTCCTTCTCCCCTGAACTACGCGATCGCATCTCCGGGCGCCATCAGCGCCGCCGCTGCCCTCTCCACATTGGCAAAGGCAGGCGACATTAGTGTACACGAGGACGCCAACTCCGGCTAGCCTTCCGTGTCACATCGCGCGACAGCCGCGCGCATCTCCTAGGTTGTGGACATTCGGCTGTCGGTTCGATAGTATGAAGGCAGCGCATGTCTCCGCAGGCATGTGCGGATCGCGTCACGCGGGGCGTCGGCGCGCCAGGCCAGTCGGGAGGGTACAGGGCGATGCCAGTCGTCACCAGCATCATCAATCTGAAGGGCGGCGTCGGCAAGACGACCCTCACGCTCGCGCTCGCACACTATCTGGCGGGCGCGCATAACAAGCGTGTCCTGGTCATTGACCTCGATCCGCAGACCAATGCCACCATCGCGATGGTGAACGAGCGGCGCTGGCGCGAGCGCGACCAGGCCGGACAGACGCTCTACCAACTCTTCCGTGACCGCCTCGAAGGCACACGCACGTTCAACGCGCGTGAGGCGATCATTCCGCGCGTCTCGAATGTGGCGGGCGGCATGCCGGGGCTGGACCTCCTGCCCGCCAGCATCCGTCTGCACCGCATCCAGGACAAGATCACCAAAGTCGCTGACCTGGATAACTACCGCGACGGCATGGTCTATACCCTGCGCGAGGCGCTGCGCGAGGCGCTGCCGGAGTATGACCATGTGCTGATCGACTGCCCGCCAAACCTGGGCGTCATCACACTCAACGGCATCGCCATCAGCAAGTATTTCCTGATTCCCGTCGTGCCGGACATTCTCTCGACGCTGGGCGTGCCGCTGGTTCTCGACCGCATGGCCGATTTCGCGCTGCGCGCCCAGCACGAGATCTTCGGGCTGGGGATCGTCGTCTCGCGCTATCGTCCGAACAGCCGCCTGCACCGCAACACCGTGTTGGGCATGCGCCGCGACGCGATGCCAGGCATCCACCCGCCAATCTTCAATTCGGTGATCAATGAGGATGTTGAAGTGGCCGAGGCGGCGGACATGGAGGAGCCAGTCACGACGCTGCGCCAAAAGTTTGGCGGAAGTAACCCGCATAGGCAGTTCAGCGCTCTAACTGATGAGTATGTGCGCTACGTCGGCGGCTGATCGGGAAGAGAGATCAATCGGCGGCGTCTGCGCCGTTGGCGTCTAGCGCATGGGGTGGCGTGTCTGAGGATGGATGCGCGCCTCCCTGGCGCGTGGGTGGAGCTTCCGTCGCGGGCGAGCGCGTCCGCTGGACGTGAAGGAGGCGGCAATGGGCGACTCGCGGCAGAAGCGCGCCGGCGCATCACCGCTCGATAGGTGGTCAGCCATGTCCGCGTCTGAGCCTGGCGCATCCGGCGCCCAGGGTCAGCGTCCACCCCGACCCCGCGTCGCGAACGGCCACGCCGATGACCACGGCGTTGACTCCGCGCGTGCGGCGGCCCCGCCCATCTATACCCCCGCGCAGCAGCAGGCGCCACAAGTTCCCCAGGCCCCCCAGGCCCAACTCTCGCACGCGCCGTGGACCGTCGCTTCGTCGTGGGGCGCCAGCTCGCTCAACACGCCGAACACGCTGGCAGGCGCGAGCTACCTCTTCTGGTGGGTCTCCGGGCTGTGGGTCTACTTCAACGAGCGACAGAACCGTTACGTGCGCTTTCACGCTGTGCAGAGCATCCTGCTGACGGGCGCGCTGACGGTGGCGAGCGTCTTCCTCTACATGCTCTGGGAGCTGAGCGGCGACCTCGCCTCGGCCACCCACCAGCCCGCCTTCGCGCACGCCGGACAGGGGCTGGCGCTGCTGGGCGCGTTCGGGGTGGTCGCGCTCTGGCTGGCGCCGATGATCGCGGCGTGGAGCGGGCATCACCTGCGCCTGCCGATCATCGCGGGCTACGCTGAGCGCTACGCGGCGCCCCCGCGCGAGCCGTTCCCGCCCTCGCCCTTCACCGACTGAGCGCGCGCCACGCGCACGCCTTCCGCTGGCGTCTGTCGGCGGCGGAATAGCCTGACATGCGACAGCGCACAGCTAGCGACCCGCGCGGAAGGATGAGCGCCCCATGCCAGTGATTACCGCGATTCGCCTGGACGAGCGCCGCCCCGATCTCTATCATGTCGAGCTGGCGGACGGCGAGACGCTGGCGCTGGACGCCGCGCTGGTGGCGGAGGAGCGGCTCGCGCCGGGCGACACGCTGGCCGAGGCGGATGTGGCGCGGCTGCGGGCGCTGGCGGCGGAGCGCGAGGCGTTCGACCGCGCAGCGCGGTTCCTGGCGCCGCGACCGCGCAGCCGGGCCGAGGTGCGGCGTCGCCTGCTGCGGCCCTCGCCCCATCGCGCGCCGCCGCCCGCCGCCGTGGTGGAGCGCGTCCTCGACCGCCTGGAGCATCTAGGCTACCTCAACGACGTCGAGTTCGCCGCCTATTGGGCGGAGCAGCGCGAGCGGTTCAGCCCGCGCTCGGCCCGCGCCGTGCGCCAGGAATTACGCCAGCGCGGAGTGGACGCCGAGACCGCCGCCACCAGCGCCAACCCCGACGACGACGAGCGCCTCGCCATCGCCGCCGGACGCAAGCGGCTGGCCAGTCTCGCCCAGGCCGACTACCAGACCTTCTTCACACGACTGGGCGGCTTCCTCCAGCGGCGCGGCTTCAGCTAT
>DASVWQ010000342.1:0-2231 GCA_036393135.1 Ktedonobacterales bacterium | reverse complement strand
GCCGCCAGCACCACCAGGTCTACCCACATCGGGAAGTCGGGCGTGCTGCCAGCCGTCACCTGGCGGAAGGCGTCGGCCAGGTAGGTGAGTGGCATCGCGCGCACGACAGGAGCGAGGAACGCGGGCAGCGCCGCCAGCGGGAAAAAGACGCCGGAGAGGAACAGCATTGGGAAGTTGACCGCCGACGAGATGCCGCCCGCGCTCTCCACCGATTTTGCGAAGGCGGCGATCAGGTAGCCCATGCCGATGAAGGTGGCCGCGCCCAGCAGGATCAGTCCCGCCACACCCAGGTAGCTGCCCTGGATGTGGACGTGGAAGAAGCCAACGCTGATGCCGATGATGAGGGCGCCCTGCGCGACGGCGATGGTCAGGCGCATGAACACCTGGCCCATCAGCAGTTGCCAGCGCGGCAGTGGAGTCGCGCCCAGGCGACGTAGCACGCCCTCCTCGCGCAGCGATACCAACGGTGACGCGGTGCCGAAGAGGCCAAGCTGCATCAGCGACATGGCGATGATGCCCGGCATCAGGAAGTCAATCGTGGTGAGCGCGTGCGAGGCGATGCTGTTCGCGTTGAGCGTCAGCGGCGGCGCGTAGGGCTTGATGGTCTGGTTGTAGACCGCCAACGTCTGCTCGACTGAGCCAATCTCGATCTGGGTGTCGGTCGCGTTTTTCGATGGGTCGATGTACATCTGGACCTGCGCCGTCTGGCCCGCCGCCACAGCGTCGCTCAGGCCGGAAGGTATCACGATCAGCATGTCCAGATGTCCCTGCTTGAGGCTGTCGAGCATGCTGGCCTGCGAGCCGGTCTTGATCGAGAACGCCTTCACATGGCCGAAGCTGCTGGCCAGCGCGGCGCCCGCCGGGCCGCTATCTTCGTTGGCCAGCCCCACCGTGTAGGACGGCGAACTGCTGCCCGAGAAGATCGCCCCGAAGAGCACGATGAAGAAGATCGGGAATGCCAGCGTCCAGAACATCGCCGCGCGGTCGCGGATGAATTCTTTCATGTTGGCGATATAGAGGCTGTAGATCGTAGACATGGTGGGTTCTGCTCCTCCCCGCGAGATTGGCGTCAGGCTCCTTGCGTGGTATGGGCGCTGGGTCGCGGGCGCTAGTCGCGCAGGGCGCGGCCCGTGAGCTTGAGGAAGACATCTTCGAGCGTCGCGCTGTGGACGTTGAGCGCGCGGAGGCTGGCGCCGTTCGCGGACTCGCGCTCCAGCAGCGCGGTCATCGTGCGGGGCGCGTCGGCGCTATAGACAGTCACGCGGCCATCCTCGCTCACCGCGCGCGTGACACCAGCCAGCGACGAATAGCCATCAGCGCCATCGGCCCCACCAGGCGCCTGGAACGAGATAGCGATCTCGCTGAAGTGCCGCTGCACCAGTTCGGATGGCGCGCCAATCTCGATGACGTGGCCGTGATCCACAATCGCCACGCGGTCGCAAATCTGCTCGGCCTCCTCCATGTAGTGCGTGGTCATCAGGATGGTCTTGCCCTGGCGCTTCAGGTCGAGCACGACATCCCAGAGTTGGCGGCGAGCCTGCGGGTCCATGCCCGTCGTCGGCTCGTCCAGAAAGATGATGTCGGGATCGTTGACCAGCGCGAGCGCCACGCTGAGGCGCTGCTTCTGCCCGCCGGAGAGCTGCTTGCTGCGGGTGTTCTTCTTCTCGCCCAGATCTACCAGCTCGATCAGCCGCTCGGTCGGCAGGGTCTTGCGGTTCGGGTAGAAGGTGTGGAAGAGGTCGAGAATCTCGGTGACGGAGAGGCGCGGATAGAGCGAGGTGGTCTGGAGCTGGATGCCAATGCGTGACTTGATCGCCTGCGCCTCTTTTGGCTGGCGCAGCCCCAGCACCGTCACCGCTCCAGCATCGGCGGTCCGCAACCCTTCGATGATCTCGATGGTGGTCGATTTGCCGGCGCCATTTGGCCCCAGCATGCCAAAAACTTCGCCCTGCCGCACCGTGAAACTGACGCCATCCACGGCTTTTGTAGCGCCGTAGGTCTTCTTGAGGTCTTCGACAACTATCGCGTCTGCCTGATCCATGCGGTTCCTCCCCATGCAAGACGGCGCACGAGCGCGGCGTTTACGGCGCGCCTCACACGAAGCGGCGAAGCCGGGGGCATGCGCGCTGGCATGTTGGCTTCGCCGCTCGACTCTGCGCGACGCACTATCTACGCGCGCAGATAGCGTCAGGTTGTGGGAGTTTGAACGCGCGCTAGCTGTTCGATGCCAG
>DASVWQ010000341.1:0-8924 GCA_036393135.1 Ktedonobacterales bacterium | reverse complement strand
ACGCCGCTGCTGCTGGCGCCGGGCAGCCACACGCCGACGGCGGCCCCCGTTTCGACGCAGGCGCTCGTCTGGGACCCCGTGCTGCGGCTGATCTACGGCGCGCCGCTGGGCATTGTGCGCTGGCTGGGGCAGTGGCCGCTGCAAGGGCATGCCGCGCAGTCAGGGGTGAGCGTCCAGGGGCAGGTCCTGCTGGCAGGCAAGCCCTACGCCAACGCGCATGTCAGCGGGACGGTCAGCCGCGCTGGAACGAAGAGCGCCGCGCCACTGCCGATTGCGTCGCCAGGCGGGGCCGCCTTCACGACGAGCTTCGATACACCCGCCGCTGGCACGTACCATCTCACGCTCAACACCCAGGGCGCATTTCAGGATAGCCACGGCGACTTCGGGACCGTGGCGCGCACGGTGCAGGTCAGCCTGGTTCCGGCCACGTTGGGGCAGGAAGGCGTCGCGTGGGCCATCACCCTGCTCTACCTGGCGCTGCTGACGCTCATCTTCCTGCTCGTGCGCTACGCGCTCTCGCAGCGCCCCTTCGGCATGCTGGTGGCCAGCGATGGCGGCGGCGGCGAGGAGTTCGCCCGCGCGCGGCGTGGCTTCGGCGGACTGCTCCAGCCGAGCGTGGTGAAGTCGCAGGCGATGGGCATGGGGCCGGGGATGCGCTTCATCTTCCGGCGCGGCGGTCGCATCCTGGCGCAGGGCGTCGGGTCGGACGCGCGCGAGTTCAGGCTGGGCGGCGAGCCACTGCCGACGCATGCGGTCCCGGCGACCGAGAGCGCGATTACCACCCGCGACGGCGACCTCTCGTACATTGTGAGCGTGGGCGGCGCAGGCGATGACGAGGAGGACGAGTCGGGCGGGCGGCGTGGCGTCCTGGGCAGGCGCTCGCGCTACAGCGACGACGATGAGGACGCCGACGAGGCGCCACGCCGTCGCGGACTGGCGGGGCTGGGACGGCGCTCGCGCTACAGCGACGAGGACGAGGATGCCGACGTGCGCCCCACGCGCCGCTCGCGGGGCCGCAGCCGCGCCGCAGTGGATGACGACGACGAGCCGCGCTCCAGCCGGGGCGGGCGCCCACGTCGCTCACGCTATGATGAAGATGACGATCCTCCCGCGCGCTCGCGTGGGCGGCGAGGCGGGCGTTCCCGCGCGGACGACGACTGGTAGTTGGGGCGGGTCAGGGGTGGAGTTGACCCCACTGCGATAACCGGGGCAAGACAGGGAAAGGGAGGGCGCTCATGAGCGCGCCAGACACATGGCGGATTAACAGTGAGGACGCGCCACATGCGTCAACCGATCCGCAGGTTGAAACGCCGTCGCTAAACATCTTCCTGGGCAGCACGCCCTCGTATGCGGCGCTCGAAGCAATGCGTCGGCTGGTCTATCTGCCAGAGTCTGACCGCCGCAAAGTGGCGCTCGTCTTCCTCGACATCGACTCGCCACCGGCGGAGGTCTTGCAGTTCCGGCAGGAGCATCTCGGCCAGTTGCGTGAGTTCGATCTGCGCATCTCGGTCGCGCATGGCGTGCTCTACGCCGACCAGCTTCACCCGGAAGTCGCCAACCATACCTACATCCCGACCAAGATTCCAGAATCTTTCGACAATGGCGCGGGGGGCATCCGCAACAACGGCCACGTCGCGGCCAGCGCCGACCATGACCGGATCGTGCAGACGCTCGATGAGGCGCTGGCCCACATCGGCGCCCTGCCAACCGACCGGGGCGCGCGGCCCGTAACAGAAGTTGCGGTCAACATCGTCGCCTTCCTCGGCGGCGGCACGGGCAGCGGCATTGTCGCCGACCTGGCGGTGATGACGCGACACCGTATCCTGCAGCTCAACCTTAAGCACCGCCTCAACATCTTCTGCCTGCTGCCGGAGCATCTCAAAGAAGCTACTACCAACGATGTGAGCTGGCGCAAGAGCAATGCGACGGCGACGATCATGGAGCTGGTGGCGCTCAGCCTGGTACGTGGGAAGCCGGATGGCGGCGCGGGGCCATATGTCCACTACATGCTGCACACGCCCTACGAGGTGCGCGGCACGACCGTCGCCAACGAGATCTTCCTCTTTGGCCGCACCTCGATGACCTCGGCGCAAGACGCCGCGCGCATCGTCGGCCTCGACCTCTACCAGCGCATCACGAATGCGTCAGGGGTCGGCTTCCTGGAACGCTCGAAGGCCGTGGACCGCCGCACGCTGGGGAACTACGACAGCAACGGCCTGCCGACGATGTTTGGCACGAGTTGTCCGCTGGAAGTCTCGTTCCCGGCGGTCGAGACGGCGACGGCCTTCGCCCAGCTCACCGCCGCGAAGGTGCTGCCGCTGCTGGCGCATGACCTGGGCGAGGGTGGCGGCGGGCAGCTCAACGCGAGCGAACTGGACGCGGTGAAGGACTGGGATTCGGCGATCAGGCCAGAAGACCCGCCGCCTTTCACCGAGAAGAGCTTCATGACGGCGGGGCGCGACCGCCTCGACCAGCTCGAAGCGCGCCTGAACAAGCATGTCAGCGAGGCGAGCGAGGAGATCGCTGAACTGGTCGCGGCGCGCGAGGCGGCGGAGAAGAGCGCCATCTACGGCGCGGGACTGGAGCCACTGGGCGCGCAGATCGCCCGCCTCCAGCGGCGCAAGCGGATCTACAACGCCGCGCTGGCCAAGGTGCAGGATCAGAGCGCGCCGTCGAAGTCGCGGCCCGACCGGATGCTCCAGCGCGCGATGCTGCGCCCGCTGCCGCTTCCAGGGAACAAGGAGCGGCGCGTCAACGCCGTGGTGGACGACTTCAACCGCGTCCAGCGCAAGAACATCCGCGGCGACTATCTCAGGGCAAAGAAGGCCCTGCTGCTGCGCCTGATCGACTATGTGGACGCCGAGTTGAAGACGGTCAAACGCTTCCAGGGCGACATCGACCTGGAGCAGACCTCGCGCGACCTGGAGCGGATGGCCACCGCCTCCGCCGCCTGGCGCGGGCAACTCGACCACGGCCACGTCCACACCCGCCATATCTTCGATCTGCCGGGTGTCCCCGGCATGAACATCGGCGATGGCCTGGCCTCGCCGCCCGTCCAGCGTCTCTATGAGCAGATGACCACCCGCGACATGGAGGGCTATGTCCAGCGCTATATCGAGTGGACCGAGCGGACGCACGGCGCCGATGCGACGCTGGTGAGTGGCGCGGGCGTGGAGATGCGCGACCGCCTGGTCAACTACCTGCGCGATGAGGTCTATCTCAGGCCGCTGTTGGGCATGAACCTCTTCGAGCTGCTGGAGCGCTGCTGTGTACAGCAGGGCGAGCGCGCCGACCACAAGGTCGAGGAGATCCTGCTGGGGCATCTCCAGCACATCAGCGGGCTGGCGCGCGACATGGTGGCCTTTGAGGCGCAACTCTGGAACGAGGGCGGCGGCATGCTCAGCACCAGCCTCTACCTCGGCATGAGCTGGCGGACCGGCGCGCAGCGGCGCATCCTGGACCATGCGCGCTCACGCATCACCGCCTTCGCGAAGGAGGGCGCCAGCCCGATGCTGGAGTCGGCGATCGATCCGCATCGCATCCAGCTCGTCTATGGCCAGCACGCCATCAGCATCGGCACCATCCCCGACTTTTACCAGGAAAACAACAGTGGCATGGGCGAATTCATGCGCCACCAGATGGCGTGGTACGACCCTGCCAGCGGGCGGCCCTATGGCCAGAGCCGGGCGCCGGTGTTTAGCTCCGGCGAGATGGAGCGTCTGATTATGGATCCGACCGCGCTGGGCGACCGCGCCGCGCTGGGGCAGCCGATGCGCACGCTGCCAGAGCGCATCATGCGACGACCGCAGCAGGGCGCCGGAAACGCGCCGCGCTGGGCCGCCCCGCAATCCGCCCAGCCCGCGTGGCAGCCTGCGCCTGATCCCGCCACACAGAACGGTCATGGCGCGCGGACACGGATCGACAGCGCGGCGGGCTATCCAGGTGACACCTACTATGGGCCGCGCTCGTCGTAAGGACTGCGCGACCGGGCGGGCGGAGGGCGTTTACAGGCAAGTGAGGACGGAGTCAGCATGCAAGGGGGCAAGGGCATACAATTCAGGCCGACCGTCGTCCTCTGTCTGGGCGCGGAGGGCCAGGCAGTCGGCGAGTGGCTCGGCTCGCTGCTGCCGAGTCTCGACGCGCCGCTCTGCGACGCCGTGGCGCTGCTCGGCTGCGACGGCCCGGCGGCGGCTGGCCAGCCGATCGCGGGCTACTGGCTGGAGGATGTCCCGGCGGCGCCCGCCACAGACGCGAGCGAAGCCTACGGCGGGGCGAGCGACGACGACGGCCCGCCGCTGGAGCCGCTGACCACCCGCCTGATCGAGGCGCTGCGCGGGCGGCGCCACGACGGGGCGCACAGTCTGCGTCGGCGTGGCGTGCTGGACGACGCCACCATCTCGCGCATCAAGGAGGCAGGCTATGGCGTGCCGCGCGGGATGGTGATGGTCTGGCTGGTGGGCGCCGCCGATTCGCCGCTGCTGGCCGAAGCCATCGCCGCGACCCAGACCGCCCTGCGCAGCGACGGCGTGGAGGGTCTGTCGTTGTTGGCGCTCATCAACCGCTACCCGCTCGACCCGGCGGGCCATCGCGAGCAGGAGGAGCGCTGCGCCGCCCAGCCGTGGGAGGAGTGGCTGGTGGGCGGGGTCGGCGCGCCGCCAACGGTGACGTTCGCCTATGTCTTCGACACCCATGACGAGCGCGGCCACTTCTGGGAGGGGCCAGACGAAACCAGCTTCGCCGCCGCCGAGGCGATCTTCACGCTGACGGCGACTGGCCTGACCATCACCAGCGTCTATGAGGAGACGCTGCGCCGCAGCCTGCCCCGCATGGTAACGCTGCCGCAGGAGCGCATGAGCAGCGTGGCGACAAGCCGCCTCAGCTTCCCGCGCGCGCAGGCCGAGCGCTACTGCGCGTATCAGCTTGGGGCGAGCATTTTGCGCGAGTGGACGCCGGAACAGGCGCCCAAACTGCCAACCGAGGAGGAGCGCGCCCAAAAGTCCAGCGCGCGTTCTGACTTCCAGCGCATCATGGAGGATACGCGCTCCAGCAACGCGCTGGTGGCGGCGCTGCGGCGGAGCGCGCGGCAACGATCGCGGCGGCGCTCGCGTGAGAACGAACTGCCGCCTGAGCGCGCCGACTCGCGGCTAATCCTGCGCCATCTCTCGCGCGAGACCGTCTCGCCACTGCTGACCGCGCGCCTCGATCTGCCCGACGCGCTCCAGGGCCAGCGCCAGCTCGCCGACGAAGGCTATGACGAGTGGGAGCGGATGCTGTTCCCGGCCTGGGAGCGCTACGCGGACGAGGCGGCGGCGACGGTCATCTCGCGCGCCGATGATCTGGCGATGGAGGGCGCGGCGGGCGTCGAGCGCGCCTATGCCTATATGGTCGCCTTTCACGAGGAGCTATGCGACGAGCAGGAGCGCTTCGACACGAAGCGCGCGACGATGGCGCAGCGCCGCGCCCAGGACCTCGCCGATTTGCGAGACGCCAGCGAGGGGCCGTGGCTGGCCGCGCTGCCCGGCGATGGCCTGGGCGCGCCTGACGAAGACGAGGAGCAGCGCGAGGCTACCTTGCTCGCCCGCCTGGCCGCACGCTGGCGCTGGATCCATGCCCGCCAGCCCGGCGTGCAGGCGCTGGTGGCTGTGACGCTGGTGGCCGCCTCCACGCTGGCCCTGCTGGCCTTCCTGCTGGCGCCCACCGCCTGGCTGGGCAAGCCGCTGATCTGGCTGCCGCTGCTGGCGGGGCCGTCGCTCTTCGCGGTCGGCGTCTCGTGGGGCTTCGCGCGCTTCCGCCGCAAGCTGGAGGACGACGCAGCACGCGACCTGCGCCAGTGCCATCGCGCAGTCTACCGCTATCGCATCGAACGGCGCGAGGCGGAGTGGCGGGCGGCGCTCTTCGCGATGCTGCGGATGCGCGCCGAGCGCATCTTGGAGCGGCTGTCGGACTGGGAGGGCTTCATCCGGCAAATCACCGACGAGCTGGAGCGCGACGCGGTTCAGGAGGAGGCGCGGCTCTTCGACGGCGCCTACGGACGGCGCGACGTGCTGGTGGCCAACCGGCGGCGGCTGCGACGCGATGGCTACGCGCTGCGCGACTTCGCGCTGGATGTGGACAAGCGGCGCAAGGCCCAGCCACGCGAGGAGACACCCTGGCACGGCAGCGACCGCGAGCTACTGGCGCGGCTGCGCGACCGGATCCACGGGCAGGTCAGCCTGGTCGAGGCGCCCACCGCCGCCATCGCCGAGCCGGTGCGCGCGTATTGCGCGGAGGTCGTGCGCCCCTATCTGACGGGCGATCTCGTTAACCTGGCCGACGCGCTGCAATCGGTCGCCGCCAGCGAGGACGCCACCCTGCTCGACGCTCTGCTGGAGCGCGCCACGCTGCTCTATCGCCCCGCCGACCATCCCCGCGCCGCGACCCGCTTCGTGGCGGCGCGCGAGGCCGACCTGGCGACGCTGACCCGTGGCAAACAACTCACCGGGCTGACGACCCTCAGCACCCGCGAGCGCGAGTGGATGGCGGTCATCCGGCTGCTGCCCGGCGGCGCGCGTCCTGACTTCCTGCGCGACCGCGCCGAGCAGACCGAGGCGCCCATCGATGAGGCGCCGGAGTGGACCACGCGGCGCGGCGTGCGCCCCGACATCGCCCGCACGCAGTATGGCATGGTCGGGCCAAACGTCACCCAGCCCAGCCAACCAGTTCAGCCTATCCAGCCTGACGCCCAGGCGCCGTATGCCCCGCCCGCGCAACCCGCGCCACAGGACGCCGGGAGCCAGGCGGGCGCGGCGACGCGGAATGGTGGCCAGCGCCCATGAACACACCCTACTATCCGCCGGACCCGCCGACCGGGCCATACAGCGCGCCCGACGATACGCTGGGGACGCCACCGCTCAACCAGCCCGCGACCGGGCCGCAGCCGACCGCGCCGTTCGCCGCCACGCCAGCCAGCCAGCGCCGCCGCCTGGCGCTGCTCGCCGCCACCCTCTACATGCCAGTGATCGTGGTGGGCTATGTCATCTACCTCTATGGCCCTACGCAGTGCGTGGTGGGGCCGTTCTGTACGCTGGTCACAGCGCCAGGGATCGTCCAGCTCTTCCTGCTGGGGCTAGCGTTCGGCGCGCTCTATTTCTTCACCGCCCGGTTTCTCACCCACCTGCTGGACGGCTCGCGTCCGGCGCGCTCCGAGGTCGAGCGCGTGTTGCGCCGGGCCGCGCGCTTCGAGAACGTGCGCCCGCTACTGGCCATCTTTGCCGCCATCATCGTCGCGGCGCTGCTCTGGAGCACCTTCGCTCGGCTGCTGACGCTGCCCGCGTTTCTCTTTGGTGGGGCAATCGCGGCGCTCTTCATCTGGCTGGCGCTGGCCGCCGAGCCATAGCGTGCTGTGCGTGGGATGCGCGCCACAAGCGGCGGGCGAGCGCAGTCGGCGCACGGCGCCTTCAGTCCTTGCCGCACCCTCTGGTCATCGGCTAAGACGAGAGGAGAAACAGGTCGGGCGTCAGGGAGTCTATACGCCAACTGCCGTTCTGCCGCACAAACGTCATCGTCCCCTCGAACCCATTGCTGCCGTAAAACGTCTGGAAGTTCGCATCGAGGCTCGCCTGTGTTCCTCCAAAGATGAAGGGAATGCCGTGGTTTGCGGTGCAGGAAATCAGATTGGCGGTTTGACTCACCCTCGATCCCTCAAGGTTGCGGTCGTCGTGTAGCAAGCATAGCATTGTGAGCAAGCCTGCTGCGGGTGTCGGAACCGCCCGCTGATGGTGAGTGAGAGCGTCTCTGGCCTACTCGTCTGGCGGGCTGGGGCGCGAGGCCGTATAATGACCGCGAGCCAACGAGGCCAACGCCCGGCATTCCGCATGGGCGAAGCGGCGCCGCGCGAGCTGGACGGATGCGCGAGCAGGGGTGGGTCCAGCCACCCGCGAGGGACGGAGCATGGAGCAACTCACCAATCTCGTCGTTTCAGAGGACGAGCTGACGAATATCGCTCGTGTTCTGGCGCGGCTCGCGCTCGACACCGCCGCCAGCTATACGCTCCTGCTCGACAAGAGCGGGCAGATCGTCACCGCGCACGGGCCGGAGGGACAGCGCGACCTGGTGGCGCTGGGCGCGCTGATGGCGGGCGCGTTCTCTTCGTCGCGCCAGGTGGCCGAGATTCTGGGCGAAAGCGACTTCCGTACCATCCTGCAGCAGGGCGTCCAGGAGAATATCCTCAGCAACCTGATTGGCGAGCAGTGGCTGCTGGTCGTCGTTTTCGACCGCCAGACGCATGTCGGACTGGTCAAAGTGCTGGCGCGCAAAGCCTGCGACGAGCTGGAGCGCGTGCTCGACCGCGTGCGCCACGGCGCCGGGCAGGCGCGCCAGCAGGTGGTGAACGTCGAGTTCCGCAGCGAGGCCGCCAACGCGATTGACTCGCTCTTTCAGGACTGATCAGACCAGCGTGGTGATGGAGTGTGTGGCGCATGGCGCTCATCAATGTCGCCAAACGTGAGATCCAGTGCAAGATTGTCTATTACGGCACGGGTTACTGCGGCAAAACGACCAACCTGCAATACATCCACAGCCACGCGCCACGTCCCGCGCGTGGCGAGTTGCTCTCCATCGCCACTGAGAGCGAGCGCACCCTCTTCTTTGACTTCCTGCCGCTCGATCTGGGCCAGGTGCATGGTTTCCGCGTCCGCTTCGCGCTCTACACCGTGCCCGGCCAGACGCTCTACGAGCGCACCCGCGTCGCCGTGCTCAACGGCGTGGATGGAATCGTCTTCGTCGCCGATTCCTCGCCGGAGAAACTGGAGGAGAACTTCCAGAATCTGCTGGAATTGGAAATGAATATGCGTCGGATGGGCAAAGATCTCGGCGCGTTCCCCTTCATCATGCAGTGGAACAAGCGCGACCTGCCCAACGCGGTCCCCGTGCAAACGCTGGAGCGC
>DASVWQ010000340.1:0-11567 GCA_036393135.1 Ktedonobacterales bacterium | reverse complement strand
ATGGCGCAGAGTGGCGCTCGGCTGGTCGAGGTGGGAACGACGAATCGCGTGCGCGTCGATGACTACGCCGCCGCCATCACACCGGAGACCGCGCTGCTGCTGGTTGTACATCCCAGCAACTTCCGCATCATCGGCTTCACTCAGACGCCCGCGCTGGCAGACCTCGCGGCGCTGGCTCATGCGCGCGGCCTGCCACTTGTGCACGACCTGGGGAGCGGCGCGCTGGTCGGCGCCGAACACTGGGGCCTGGCGCATGAGCCAATGGTGAGCGAGAGCGTGCGCGCTGGCGCCGATGTCATCTGCTTCTCCGGCGACAAGCTGCTGGGCGGGCCACAGGCGGGCGTCATCGTGGGGCGCCACGAATACCTCGCCCGTATCGAGCGTCATCCACTGATGCGCGCCATTCGCATCGACAAGCTGACGCTGGCCGCGCTAGAAGCGACCCTCCACGCCTACGACGACGAGACCTTCGCGCAAGCGTTGCCTGTCGGGCGCGCCATCGACATGAGCGCGGAGCGGATCCGCGAGCGCGCCGAGCGCCTGGTTGCGCGATTGCGCGCAGCGGGCGCCCAGGCGGAGGCGCTTGCGGGCGAGTCTACGGTTGGCGGCGGCTCACTCCCTGGCGAGACGCTGCCGACGACGCTCTGCGCGCTACCCGCCCGCGCCGCTGACCCACGTCCAGACGCAGCGCGCCTGGCGGACGCCCTGCGCGCGGGCGATCCGCCCATCATCGCCCGCGTGCTGCGCGATCAGACGCTGCTCGACCTGCGCGCCGTCACCGAAGATGAGGGCGAGACGCTCTTCGCTGGAATCCTCGCGGCATGGCGACTCGTCACCGGCGCGGAGGAATGAGCGGCTCTGATGCGGCGGCGGTCCTGCCACTTCCCACGTCCGGCTCGCCGGACGCGCGCGTGGGAGGTGGCCCAGCTTCACGCGCCTCAGCCCTGGCATGGCGCACGATGGCCCAGCGCGCCAGCAACATGCCGCCCAGCACGACGCCGCCCGCCACGATCTGCGCCCGGCTCAGCTCTTCACCCAGCGCCAGGTAGGCTACCGCGCCCCCCAGCACCGGCGTCGCATAGCTGTAGAGTGTAACATAGCCGACGCCGCGCTTGCCTATCGCCCAGTTCCAGATGGAATAGGTGATGTAGATGGGAAAGATGACCGAATAGAGGATGATGACCCAGAGCCGCCAGGTGACATGCGACCAGTCCTGTGTGGCAAGCGAGACTATCCCGAACGGCGCGAGCGCGATGACACCGACCAGCAGTGTGTAGGCCATCAGTTCCGGCGCGCTGTAGCGCTGGATGAGCCGCTTGTTGACGATACCATAGATGGCGAACAGTCCGGAGCCGACGAATAGCAGCGCGTTTCCCAGCGCAATATCAGCGGACGTCAGGCTGCGGTCTACAGCGGCGTGGGCCAGGTCGGGAGGCGCCGAGGTAAGGAACCACAGCACTCCGCCCAGGCTCAGCAGTATACCCACCCACTGCCAGCGCCAGATGTGCTCGATGCGCAGCGAGGCCAGCAACACCACCGACCAGAGCGGCGTGGTCGAGCCAAAGAGCGCCGCCGCAAAGGCCGTACTGTGCGCCAATCCCTCGATATACATGATCTGGTAGACGCCATAGCCGCAGAGGCCCGACAAGACCAGCCACGGCAGATCGGCGCGTCGCGGGCGGAACGGGCGAATCGCGGGCCGTCGCCGCGCATAGAGCAGCAGCATGACGGTGGCAATTACGTTCAGCAGCACGAAGCGGATGATGGCGAAGGTCAGTGGCTGCGCTTCCTGCAACGCGATCTTGAAGAGCGTTGGCGAGGCGCCCCAAACCACCACCACGAAGACCAGCCCTATGTCGAGCAGATGCCTCTCGATGTATTGCCGCACGCCAGTTGTCCTCTCACGCTCGCGCCGTCGTCCGACTACTCGCTCACGTCGGGCAGGGCGATCCAGCCGAGTCGCTGCGCCCGCACCAGCGCGTCAGCGCGCGACGACGCCCCCAGCTTGGCGAAGAGGTTGCGCATGTGGAATTCGACCGTATTGAGCGAGATGGACTGCTCCTGTGCGATTTCCTGGTTCTTCAGGCCCTGCGCGATAGCAACCAGAATCTCGCGCTCTTTGCGTGTCAGCCGGGGTTCAGCGCCCGCCTGTGCGCCATCCATATACCGCGCGATGCTCGACGAAAACACGGTCTGTCCCGCGTACACAGCGCGAATGGCCGCGACGAGTTCTTCTGGCCCGGCGGACTTCAGCAGGTAGCCGTGGACACCCAGGTCGCGTAGCGCCCGCACATACACTTCCTTGTCCTGTCCGGTCAACACGAGGATACGCGGGGCATGCTCGCGCTCGCGCAGCGCCTGGCAGGTCCGCACACCATCCATCCCCGGCATGCCGATATCGAGCGCCACGACATCCGGAGCGAAGCGGTCAATCAGGTCCAGCGCCTCGGCGCCGTCGCCAGCCTCGCCCACGACCTCGATGTCCGGCTCGTCCTCCAGAATCCGGCGCGCGCCCGCACGAAGCACGGTATGATCGTCTACCAGCGCCACGCGGATGTGCTCGCTCGTCGGAGCGACCGCGCCGCTTGGCGCAGTTGAAGGTATCGACATGCGTCCTCCCCATGTGGCGACGGGCCACCTATGCCAGCGTCTGCTCCAACGGCACGGTGCGCAAGATGCGCGCGACTGGCGCGATGACTGTCACCTGCGCGCCGCCCTCCGGCGCCTGCTCGAAGTAGAGGCGCCCGCCGATCAGTTGGGCGCGCTCGCGCATGCTGGCCAATCCCAGATGCCCCTCGCGCAGCGATGCGCCGATGTCCACAGGCAGCGCGATCCCACTCCCATTATCGCGCACCTGCAAACGAATCCAGGACCAACGATTCAGCCAGCGCGCCTTATCGGTCGGCGCCTCCAGAGCCGCCAGCGAGACAGTCGCGGCGCTGGCCTGTCCGTGCTTGTGCGCGTTGGAGAGACATTCCTGCGCGATCCGATAGAGATGCAATGACACCTGTGGATCGAGGCGCTCCGTGATCTGCTTGACCACCTCATCACACTCCACCCGCACGGTCATCTGCGCCACGGTAGCCATCTGCGCGGCGAGGTCTTCGAGTGAGGGCGTGAGGCCAAGCGAGTTCAACATCTCTGGATACAGCCCGAAGCAGAGGGCGCGCAACTTCTTCTCCGCAATGATCGAGCGCTCGGCCAGTTCGCGCAACTCCTGCCGCATCCTGTCGGAGGGCTGGGCAGGCAGGCTGCGCGCCTCGGCTAGCGCGTCACCCTTCTCCTGCTCACCGGCCATCGCCCCGGCGCCGCGCTCCCAGGCGTCAGCTAGCCGCAGCGCGTGCCGCGAGTGGCGGATGACGTACAGCACCTCTTGCAGCGCGTCATCGTGCAATTCGCGGGCCAGCGAGGCGCGCTGTCGCTCCTCGGCGTTCACCAACTCATGCAGCAGTAGCTCCTGCTCGGTGCGCGCGTCCATCAGCTGTTGCGTCGAGATCTGCACCTGCTGGAGCGAGATGCGCAGTCCGCTCACGAGTTGCGCGTTCGCCAGCGCGGTCGCCGCCTGGTGGGCAATGGTCTGTACCAGGGCGATGTCTTCGCGGCGAAGCTGGCTGCCGGTCGCCTTCGGGCCGAGCGCCAGCAGCGCTGACACACCGGTCTGCGAGGCGGCGCCGATGTAGGCGAGAGCGCTGCATCCTTTCCACGGCGAGAGCGTCATCTGCATGGCGGGTGGCATGTGCGCCGCTCCGACCTTGAGTTGCGCCAGGCGCCGCAGCATCTCGGCCTGACCCTTCGGCGTGGCATAGGAGCCGCGAGCGCGCACATCGCCGGGGCCAATCATCGCCAGTACTTGCTGGTCCAATCCCTCAGGCAGCGGCACAAACGCGATAGCGCTCAGGTTGAGCGCCTCCACCAGGCCATCCAGCAGCACTTGCGCCAGCGTCTCCTGGTCGTAGGAGGCGGCCAGCTTCTCGCTGAACCGCTGGAGCGTGCCTTCGTAGTCGGAGAAATCGCGGTAGACTGCTCTGTCTACCAGTCGCTGCACGAGTCGGCTGATGGGCGCATATGTCACGGCCACAAATAGCGCCATCAGCGCGGCGGCGACTTCGTGCAGATAGGAGCTGTTATCGGGCAGGTAGCTCGTGAGGATGAGGCTGCCCGCGACATAGAAGCAGAGCAGTAGCGCGGCGAGCAGGCCGTAGACGACCACCCGGTCAGCAAAAGCCGCCAGACGCACTCCACGCCAGCCCACAAGCACCGCCAGCGCGACCAGCGCCAGAGCCACTGTCAGGATGATGAGCAGCAGCGCCTGCCAGTCCGCGATCTGGGGCGTCAATGGCGGCAAGCGATAGACTGTCGCGAGGTAGATAGGCATGAAAAGCAGCGTCAACTCCATCTGGGACTCGCGGTTGCACCATCACAACTATAACATCTGCGCTCACAGTCGCAAGCGTCATTCTTGGGCGCCGCGTCGAATGGCGTCCTTCTCACGCGGTCCATCGGGCTGCGGCTGAGGCTAGACCGTCGCCTGCGCGAGGGCGCGTCCGGCAGCCCGCCCCGAAAAAATGCAGCCGCCAAGGAACGTGCCCTCCAGCGCGGCGTACCCATGCATTCCGCCGCCACCGAATCCAGCGACCTCGCCAGCGGCGTAGAGGCCGGGGATCGGCTGACCGTCGGCGCCGAGCGCGCGTCCATCGAGGTCGGTCTCCAGCCCGCCGAGCGTCTTGCGCGTGAGGATCCGCAGGCGCACGGCGATCAGTGGCCCCGCCGCCGGGTCGAGCAGGCGGTGCGGCGCCGCCGTGCGAATCAGGCGGTCGCCGCGATACCTCCGAGCGCCTCGAATGTGCGTGATCTGCGTGTCTTTGGTGAACGGATTGGTGATCTCGCGGTCGCGGGCGACCACCTCACGCTCGACCACGGCCAGATCGAGCAACGGTTCATCGGTCAGCGCGTTCATGCCAGCGACCAGCTCGGCCAGTGTGCGCCGCACGACAAAATCCACGCCATGCGACTTGAACGCCTCGACCGGGCCAGTCGCCTTTGATCCAACCGCTCGCGCCAACACCTGCCGCCAGCTCTTGCCCGTCAGGTCAGGATTTTGCTCCGAGCCGGAGAGCGCAAACTCTTTCTTGATGATCTTCTGCGTCAGTATGAACCAGCTATAGTCGTAGCCCGTCCGCCTCAGGTGGGCAAGCGTGCCGATGGTGTCGAAGCCTGGATAGAGCGGAACCGGCAGCCGCTTGCCACGCGCGTCAAGCCAGAGTGATGACGGGCCGGGCAGAATGCGGATGCCGTGGAGCGGCCAGATGGGGTTCCAGTTCTGGATGCCCTCGGTGTAGTGCCACATCCGGTCAGGATTGATGACACGCGCGCCCGCCGCCATGCTGACGCCGAGCATGCGTCCGTCCACATGCGCAGGGACACCAGAGAGCATGGTGGCGGGCGGCGTCCCAAGACGAGCGGGCCAGTTCTGGCGCACCAAATCGTGATTCCCGCCAATCCCGCCGGAGGTGACAAGGACCGCCTGCGCCCGCAACGTAAACGCCCCGACCGCCGCCCGCGAACTGGGTTGGCCGCGCGCGGCGCCGCTCGGCTCCAGGATGTCTCCTGCGACGCCGTCCAGCACGCCGCCTGTCACGGTCAGCGCATTGACACGATGGCGGAAGCGCAGTGTGATCAGGCCGCGTTTCTCCGCCGCGCGCACCCGCCGGATGAATGGCTCCAGTACGCCCGGCCCCGTACCCCAGGTGACGTGAAAGCGTGGCACAGAGTTGCCGTGGCCGATCGCGCCGTAGCCGCCACGCTCAGCCCAGCCGACGACTGGAAACCATCGCATCCCTTGCGCCGCCAACCACGCGCGCTTCTCGCCCGCCGCAAAGTCCAGATACGCCTCGGCCCAGCGACGCGGCCAGGCGTCTTCCTCGCGGTCGAACGCCGCCGTACCCAGCCAGTCTTGCAGCGCCAGGTCGCGCGAGTCGCGGATGCCCATGCGGCGCTGCTCTGGCGAGTCCACGAAAAACAACCCACCGAACGACCAGAACGCCTGCCCGCCAAGGCTCTGCTCTGGCTCCTGCTCGACAATGATGACACGTCGGCCCGCGTCCGCGAGTTCCGCCGCCGCCACCAGTCCGGCTAGCCCCGCGCCTACAATCACGACATCGGCGTCCTGCGTCATAATCACTCCCCGAATCGCGCTCCCGGTGCGCCCCGCCAACGCAGGCGCGTAGCGGCCCGCCGCCTACTATATCATCATCACACCATACCCCCAAGCACGGACACAGTCGCGTCCGGGCCGCTTGACACGTTTGCGACACGACAGCCATAGTACACAAGGATTCAATAACGCCACGAGCAGGGAGGACAGAGATAAGCGCATGCCAAAGGTGTTCGGGTTCGCTATCCGCAAGGGTGGGATGGGCAAGTCTACCACCGTCTCAACGATTGCCCGGCTCTGTGCGCTGTATGGCGCGCGTGTGCTGGTCGTGGATCTGGCGCAGCCCGGCACCACCAGCGCCTCACTGCGCGATCTCTGGCCAGAGACAGCCCACGGCGAGCTCTCAGCGGCGCTGCTGGCGCTGCGTGGGGCGCCCGCTGGCGCGCTGCCCGCTGCGGCAGCCACCCACGCCGCGCTGGATGACGCCTCGCTTCCCGTACACCTCCATTCGCAGCCAAGCTGGTCAGGAGGCGCGCTGGCAGTGCTGCCGTGGGACGACCTGCTTGGCGAGGCGGCGGCGTTCCTCCAGTCAGAGCAGGCGCTCGCTGGGCTGCTCGTCGCGCTCGCTCCCGCCAGTGACATCACGCTGATCGACTTCCCTGCCGAGGGCGGCCCGCTGATGACCACTGCGCTCGCGGCGACCGAAAGCGTCATCATGCCGCTAGTCCCCGAAGCGCCTGCTCTGGAAGGCGCCGCCGCTACCCTCCGCCTGCTGGCCCGCGTCCGTGAGAGTGGTCGCGACATCGAGTTGGGCGCGCTGCTGCTTACCCGCGTCG
Organism: Ktedonobacterales bacterium; assembly: GCA_036393135.1. Lineage (GTDB taxonomy): Bacteria > Chloroflexota > Ktedonobacteria > Ktedonobacterales > JADMIN01 > JAKAIY01. The sequence continues at coordinate 4,577 of DASVWQ010000340.1, read as the reverse complement.
AGCCGCGCAGTAAACGGCTCTTCGAGGTGACACAGGCGCTCAAGCAGGCGGGCGAGATCGAAGGTGAGTCGCTGGAGCGCAAGCTGCTTCCCTTCGCCATCCGCGCCAACGAGTATTTCGAGCAGGCGTTCCGCTATGGAGTGCCAGTCTGGGAGCGTACCGACAATATGCGCGACTGGGCAGGCTACGTCTTGATGGCGGAGTGGCTATTGCGCGACGCGGGACTTGGCGAGCTAGCGGCGAATCGGCGCGGACCAGCCATCCTCACACCTGAAACGCGCATCATCGACACCAGCGCCGTCCTGATGAGCGAGGTCGAGGTGATGCTGCGCGACTTTGAGCGGGCACATCCGGCAGGCTGATCGCCCGCGCTGGCCGGATCGGGCGGGATCGTTGCGGCGCCTGCTCGCCGTGGCCTAGAATGACGGACGGCGCGACGCGGCTGGTCGGCAGGCGGGAGTCGGTTCAGACGACGCCCAGGGGAGGAGCGCGAGCAGAGTGGGTAGACGACCTTCAGGCGAGCCGACGGCGCTGATCTTCGCGCTCCTGGCGCTGGTCGCGCTGATTGGCCTGCTGCTGGGCATCCTGACCCGCACGCTCGTCAGCCGCCAGCCGGTGATAGCGCAAGCGTCGCCTACAGCTAGCGCGACCATCCATGCGCCTACCTCTACTTCGACCAGGTCACCGACCGAGACTTCGACCACCACTGGCGCCATCACTGGCCACTTTCAGTTGAGCGTCACCGTCTCGCCCAAGTCGGCGCGGCCTGGCCAGCAGATCACTGTCACGGTGAGCGCCTTCGATCCCAACACACACGCGCCTGTCGCAGGCCTGCCATGTACGCTGCGGGCGCCGAGCGATGGCAGCCCGCCGTTGCTCACCATGTGGCCCGCCGCCCAGACCACGGATGCGAATGGCGCGGCCACCTGGACAGTGACCGCGCCATCGGAGCCAGCGGGAACCTATGAGATCGAAGCCTTCGCCCAGAGCGCCAAGTGGAGTTGGAAGGCCGACTCCACGGTCAGCCTTACGGCCAGCTAGCGCTTGCCCGCCGCCTGTGCCGTCTCGACACGCTCCTCATCGCGCATCGCCTCGATCTCGCCAATCACCGAGTTGATCGAGGTAGCCCGCGCCTGATGCAGGTGATTATAGATCTGGGTCGTGGAGATATTGGCATGGCCGAGCAATTCCTGCACAGTGCGCAACTCGGCGCCCCGCCCCAGCATCTCCAGCGCGAAGGAGTGGCGCAGGGTATGCGGTGTGATGCGCGCGATGCCCGCCGTCCGCGCATAGCCCTTCATGATGAGCCAGAAGCCCTGGCGGGTCAGTCGCTGGCCGTGGTGATTGAGGAAGAGGCTCGGCTCGTCAGAGCCGTGCGTCAGCGTGCGCCGTCCATCGTTGAGATAGACTGCAAGCGCATGCTGGGCGACCGGTCGCAACGGCAGGAAGCGCTCGCGGCCATTGCGACCGCTGCACCGGATGTGCCCGCGCGTGAGATCGAGGTCCGACACGGCGGTCGAGACCAGTTCTGTCACCCGCATGCCCGTGGAATAGAGGCACTGGAGCATAGCGAAGTCACGCTGACCCGCCGGGGTATCGGTCGTCACGGCGGCCAGCAGTCGCTCCACATCGTCTGTGGAGAGCGCCGCCGGCATGTATTTCTCGACACGCGGCACACCAACGCCACGCGCCGGATCCGCTGTGATCGTCCCACTCGACATCAGATGGTGGAAGAACGACTTAACGGCGGCGATCTTGCGCGCGATTGAGGTGGTCGCATACTCGCGACGGTGAAGTTCCTCGACGAAGGCGCTCACATCCTCCGCAGTGACCGCTGACCACGAGGCGCGACCACGCTCCTGCACAAAGCTTGCGAGCTGCTTGAGATCGCTACGATATGCGCCAAGCGTGTTCTCGCTGGATTTCTTGTGAGCGGCAAGCGCAAGCGCGTAGTCTTCAATCGCACGCTCCAGAGTATTCAATTTCCCCTCACTTCTCTATCCACCGAGATGGTCAGCGCTGCGCATGGCGCGGAATACGATGTTCGCGGTAGAGTGGCTGTGATGCGGGCAGCGCGAAGCCCCGACAGGTACAGATGTGTCGGATCCCACAGCCCTTCCGCACGTGGTAATGAGCAGACGCTCTCCTGATTATACGAACGTGTGACACAGGATTCAACGCGCCTATGACTTCTGATGAGATCGGAGCGGCGCCACACGCGACCGCCGCGCGAGCGACGAGGTAGGGGAAAGCCAGCATGCGGGGTCAGCGCTATCCCCGTCGCGGCGTGGTGATCGCCAACATCGCGACACTCTTTTTCGGGCTGGCGGGCGTGCTGGGCAAGCTCTCTGGCCTGCCTGCGCCGCTCATCACTTTCGGTCGCGTCTGCTTTGCGGGGGTTGCGCTGGGACTCTGGGCGCTAGCGACGCACATTCCCCTCCACGCGCGCGGGCGGCGCGATGTAGCGCTGCTCGCGCTGCAGGGCGTTATCCTCGCTGCCCACTGGACAGCGTTCTTTCAGGCCATTGTCGTCTCGAATGTCGCTATCGGATTACTGGCGTTTTCCAGCTTCCCGCTCTTCACCGCGGCGCTGGAGCCACTGATCTTGCGCCAGCGGCCCGGCGCGCCAGAGACGCTAGCCGCGCTATTGATTCTTCCAGGCATCGCGCTGCTCACGCCGAGCCTCTCGCTGGGCAGCGACATCACGCGGGGGGTGCTGTGGGGGCTGCTGGCTGGCGCGACCTTCGCTCTGCTCTCGGTACTCAATCGCCAGATGGCCGCGCGCTATCCTAGTGTCATGATTAGTCTGTATCAGGATGGCGTCGCGGCGCTCGTCCTGGCCCCAACCGTCTTCTTCGTCTCCGCGTCGAGCGATCTCACGCCGCAGGCGATCCTGCTGCTCGCGGCGCTGGGACTCTTCTGCACGGCGCTGGCGCACACACTCTTTATCGCCAGCATGCGTGACATCACCGCACAGCTTGCCAGTGTGATCGCCGCGCTGGAACCAGTCTGGGGCGTCCTCTTTGCCTGGTTCGCGCTCAGCGAGACGCCCGCCGCCCGCACCCTCCTGGGTGGCGCGCTGATCGTTGGCGCGGCGCTGCTGCCCGGCGTCGTCGCGCTCGTGCGGCGGCAGGGCGCCCGTGCGCTGGCCGACCGCCCTGTCTGAGCGCGAGCAGACACGCCAACCCACGAACATGCATGAACGCCGCTCCCCAGCCAGGAAGCGGCGTTCACATGGGCCATCTGCGCCGAGGAATCGCTACTTGATAGCGCGGATGGTGTATGCGACCTGCCCGCCCGGTGTCGTCACCTCAACCTTGTCGCCCTCCGCATGGCCCATGAGCGCCTTGCCAACAGGGGACTGGTCGGAGAGCTTGCGCGCCGCCGGGCTGGCCTCGACCGTGCTGACGAGCTGGAATGATTTCGTCTCGCCACGGCTGTTCACCACCTCGACCGTCGAGCCAAGGCGGACGACGCGCTTGCCGTCGTTCTGTTCTGGAGCCTCCAGGATGACGGCGTTTTCGAGCAGTATCTGTAGCTCCTGAATCTCGCCTTCGAGCATCGCCTGAAGATTCTTGGCGTCCTCGTAGGCGCTGCTCTCGCTGATGTCGCCCGCCTCCTTGGCGTCATGGATGTAGTCGGCGACCGCCGGGCGGCGCTCCGTGATGAGAAAGTGTAGACGCTGCTTCTTTTCCTCGTACCCCTCGCGCGTCAGCGGAATCTTTTCCTTCTCACGCGCGTTCTGCGTTCCGTTTGAATTCGTCGCCATGACGTCTCACCTCTCCGTACTGTCCAGACTGTCCAGCGCGTGCGCCTGCCGCTGGAGCGATTGCGCGTCGACCGGGTCTGCGCTCCGATCAAAGCGCCAACATCCGCGCCCTACTGCGGATCAATAGCCACTGGGAATAGCCTGTATACTCTGCGCTCACAGATAGAAAAAATACAGCGCGCCCAGGTACTGGGCCCGCCGTACATACGTCTGCAACGGTTGCGCACGGCATTATAGGGCGGCGTCTGGTCGAGTGTCAAGCGCTATATTCCATCGCGCTGAAGCCCATCTTGCCGGTGATGGCGCAGGTGATCACCGCGCCACGCAGCCCTGTCAGCCGAGGATACTCCGTCGTGAGGCGCGCGCGCAGACCCGCCGCCCCTTCGCGCCGCACGAGCGCGATAATACTGCCCCCGAAGCCAGCGCCCATCATGCGCGCGCCCAGCACTCCCGGCGATTCCCGCGCGATCTCCACCGCCGCGTCCAGTTGTGGTCCACTTACCGCATAGTCGTCGCGCAGACTGGCATGCGAGGCGTTCAGCAGCGCGCCAAGCGCCTCCACATTACCCGCGCGCAGGGCGGTCGCCGCCAACAACGTGCGCTCGATCTCGCTCACCACATGTCGCGCGCGGCGCAACATCGTCGCGTCCAGCAGCGCGGCATGGCGCGCCAGGTCGGCAGCCTGCACATCGCGCAGTGCGGTCACACGCCGCCCCGGCGACTCGCGCTCCAGCGAAGGCGCCAGTCGCGCTATCGCCGCCTCGCACTGCGCCCGCCGCGCGTTGTACTCCGACGCCGCGACCGAGTG
>DASVWQ010000339.1:0-2918 GCA_036393135.1 Ktedonobacterales bacterium | reverse complement strand
CAAGAGCTTCTCGCGGCGCGATGGGCGGGTGTATCTCGCGCCGCGCCTGCTGCGTCCGCGCGACCTGCGGGGCGAGCTGGCGGCGCTGATCGCGCTCTACGAAAGCTCGCTGGGCCAGCGTCGCGCCGACTTCCCGGAGGATCGACCCGCCGAACTGATTGGCGACTACCGCCTGGCGCGCAGCCTCACCATCTGCCTGACGGACTGGTATGGCTGGCAGGCGGAGGCATGGCCCGGTGTGGCGGACGCGGCGGAGACGGCGGCGCTGGCGGCGCGCGGCGTGACCTCGCCAACGACGCTGCGGCTGGCGCTCTACGACTTCGCCCAGGCGGCCTGTGGCGGCTATCTGCCCACGGTGGAGCGGGAGGCGCGGCTCGATGCGTTCGCGGCCTCGCTGGGCGTCGCGCGGGCAACGCTAGACGCCTTGCTGACGCTGGACGCGGCGCGCGAGGCGCTGCTGGCGCGCGTGGCGGACGCTCCGCCCGATGCCGCCGCGCTGGCGGCGCGCTACAACCAGCGGGCGGTGGAGGCGCTGCTGGCGAGCGCGTCGCAGGTGAAGTGGCGCGTGCCGCCGGAGGCCGCCGCTGGCTCTGGCGGTGGGCTGGGCGCGGTGGTGAAGCGGGTCTGCTTCCTGGCGCGGACGATGGGCGTGAATTACGAGGTCGCCTTCGAGCATGGCGACGGCACCGACGACGATGAGCCGCTGGCGCGGGTAGCGGAGCGGTCGGCGGGCTATGCGCAGCCCGGCGCGCGGACGCTGGCGCAGGCCGGGCTGCCTGTGGTCATCACGCTCTATGGCCCGCAGGAGGTAATGGGCGCGGCGAACCAGTATGGCGAGCGACTGGCGCGGCTCTCGCGGGCGCTGCTCGGCTACCGGCGCGCGGACGGCGCGGGGACGCTGCACGGCGCGCTCAGTGGCTGGGCCACGATCTACCTGCGTGGCAAGCCGTTCACCTTCACGCTGGATGACCGCCTGCTGCGCCTGCTGCGCGCCGAAACGCTGGCCGGGGAGGAGCCGCCGCTGACGCTGGAGGGCGCCGCGCCCGCCTTCGATTCGCGCCTGGAGCGCCAGCTCTACGAGGATTTCACGGCGCTGGAGCGCGCGGGCGAGGCGGCTGGCTGGCGGCTGGAGCGCGAGCCGGAGCCGCTGCTCTTTGGCGAGAGCATCCTCGTGCCAGACTTCGCGCTGACCCGCGACCAGCGGCGGGTCTATCTGGAGGCGGCGGGCTACTGGCGCCCCGGCTATCGCGAGCGCAAGGCGCGCAAGCTGCTCGCGCTGGATGGCGCGGTCGCGCTGGTGATCGCGGCGCCGGAGGAGGCGCGGGCGGCGTTTGGCGCGCTGGAGCGGCGTTATCCCTTCCTCTGGTATGAGCGCGAGACGATCAGCGCGCCCGCCCTGCTGGCGACCCTCCTGCGCGCGTATGACGACTTCCCGCAGCGGCTGGCGGCGCTCGACCTGCCCGCCCTGCTCCACGAGGTCGCGCGGCGCGGGCGCATTGCCCCGCTGGAGGCGCAGGCGGCGCTGCACAGCTATACCCGCGCCGAGGTGGCGGCGGCGGTGGCGACGCTGGCCCAGCGGGCGATGGTGGAGGGCCAGCTCACGCCAGAGTGGATGGAAGGACTGGGGCTGTGCGCGCCCGCCTGGCTGGCGGCGCGGGCGGAGCGGGCGCGGGCGCTGGTGGAGGCGGCTGGCGGTCGGCTGACGCTGGCGGCGCTGGGCGAGGCGCTGCGGGCGGCGGGCGCGGTAGACGCTGCTTTGGGCGAAGAGCCGCTGGAGGCTATCGCACGGCGGGCAGGATTGCGTGTTTCGCGGGCCTCGCTCTTTGCCGCCGAAGTCCTGACGCCAGAGCGCGCGGAGGCCGATGACGCGCTGGCGGAGGGCGCGCCAGAGCAGGCGGGCGCAGCCCCGCGCCCACAGCCCATCGCGCGCCGGACGCAACCACGCAAGGGCGTGAGGCGTACAAGTTCTGGCGCGGCGTGGAGCGCGCCAACCATGTTCCCGTCTGAGACGGCAAGCGGCGCGCGTGAGTCCGAGGCGGACGCGCGGGCGCCTACGCCATCACCCCAGGCTGAGGATTGATCCTCTCTGCGACCAGTGAACATACAAGCCCATGGGAGGCGCGTCTCATGTCAGATGATGGCCAGCGACCGAACGACAACGACAATCTGCGTGAGCACGATTCCCCACCCGAACCGGTGGATCTGAACGAGCGGCGCGAGCGGCGCCAGAACGCTCCCTCGCAAGACTTTTCGCCGCAACCATTTGATGACTTCGCCGACGAGTTGGAGACGCAGGCGCGCGAGATCGTGCGTGTCTTCCGCGAGAATATGGGCGAGTTGGGCGAGCGGGTGCGCCAGGCCGTAGACCACGCCTCGACCCTCTGGAACGAGGCCGCCGAGGCCGCGCCCGCGCCCGCCAGCGCCGACCCGCACCCGCAGGAGTTGCGCGCCCGCGCCCTGATGCGGCGCTGGGTGAAGCGCGATTTTCTGGTGGACCCCGACCTGCCAATGGCGATGACCCATGTGGGCCTGAAAGACGCCGACATCTGGCGGATCGAGCTGCGCGAGCGGGGTGAGACACGCTCGCTGACCGACGCCATCGAGCCATATACCGGGACGCAGCCGCCCGCGCCGAGCGCCATTCTGCCAGTCTGGGACTACGACTTCCCGCTGACGCCGGAGATCGAGGCGGGTGAACGGCGCGAGACGCTATCCGGCTCGGCGATGCGCGCCGCCTGCGAGCGCTGCCACGGGTCAGGCCACCGCAACTGCGACCATTGCGAGGGCAAGGGAATGACCACCTGTCCGCAGTGCCGTGGGCGCGGCAGCAAGGTCTGCCCGCGCTGCCGTGGTCGCGGGCGCATCGCCGATCCCGCCGCCGAGCGACAGGCCCGCGCCGCCAAGAGCTACGTCCAGGT
>DASVWQ010000338.1:0-5932 GCA_036393135.1 Ktedonobacterales bacterium | reverse complement strand
CGTGCGACGCACTTCCTGCTGTCTGCGCGCAAGCGTCCTACACCTCTATTATATGAGGGAGCATGCCGCTATGCCAAGCGATTTCGATAGCGAGCAGCCCACCGTGCAGCCCGCTACCCTGGATCAACCGTTCCTCTCCGCCGATGACTCCGCCCCGGCGGAGGCCCAGACGCCCGCTTCTGTCACGCTGGACGCCGCGCCCGACCCGCTGCCAGAATGGCTCATCCTGCTCTTGCGGCACAATGCGCCATTGATGCGCTTCGGCCACTGAGTGGGCCGCGCGACCAGCCAAAGCCTCCAATACACACCGAAGGGGAGCACGGCCTGCGCCATGCTCCCCTTCGGGTCATCACCCCATCATCCCACGCGCCCCGCCGACCCCCAACAACATCACGGACGACGAGTGATCCTGAACTGTCTGTTACGGCTGCTTGACGAGGTTCTCGCGCAGACGCCACGCCTGCTTGAGCAGGTCGAGCGCGCGAGCGCCCTCGCCCCGCTGCTCCAGGAAGGCGGAGTACTGCGCGAAAGCGTCAGCCAGGTTCTGTGGCGCGTCGGCGTCCTGGAGCATCGTGATGGCAGACTCGTAGCTCGCCTCGGCGTCCTTCGGATGCTTCTGCGCCTGTTGCAGGGCCGCCAGCGTCAGCAGCGACTCCGCCCGCAGGATGACATTGTCGCTCGACTCTGCCAACGTCATCGCGGACTGAATGGCGGCGTCGGCGTCCTTCAGCTTGTTCTGGCTGACGTAGACCGCCGCCAGTGTGCGCTGCGCCTCGGCCAGCGCGACCGAATCACCCTGGCGCTCGGCCAGCGTGCGGGCCGTCTGGAGATAGCCAAGCGCCTCCTCGACGCTGCCGGCCTGGGCTGTCCCGCGACCCAGGCTGGTGTACGCGCGCGAGGTCAGGGTCTCATTGGCCGCGCGCTCGTAGGCCGCCAGGCTGCGCTGCGCGTACTTGCGGGCGCGGGCGGTGTCGCCCTGGGTGGAGTACGCCGCGCTCAGCGTCCAGAGGCTGTCGCCGAGTCGCTCCGGGGCATTGACATCGTTCGCCAGATCGACCGCCTGCTTGAGATAGCCGACTGAGTCCTCGGTGTGGCCGAGGAGCCAGTTGACGGTCCCCAGGTTGAACAGCAGATTGATCCGGAACATGGGATCCCTTGCGATGTCGTGTAGCACGGCGTCGAAGGCGAGCTGGAACTGCTCCAGGGCGAGCTGGTTGCGCCGACTAAGCAAGTAGGCGCTTCCAAGCTCATTACGCAGGCGAGCGCGAGCCTCCTCATCCCCGTTCCGCTCGGCGGCGGTGATACCGTCGGCGGCTTCCTTTCGGGCCTGATCCGCCTGTCCCAACTCGATGTAATTGGCGGCCAGCAGACGACGAGCCTCCAGCGCGCTACCGGTTGAGAGATGCGACAGCGAGATCGCCCGCACGGCGTCAATGGATGCCTGGTAGCGGCGCTGGAAGTGCAGCGCCTCGGCGGCATTGAGTCGCGCCTCGGCCTCCTCCTGACGACGGTCAGCGGCCTGGTCGCGGCTGATCCCTCCACTTACACTAGCAATCGGCGCGTTACCTAGCAGATCTTCGAGTGGCACTTCCAGTCGATCCGAGAGAACCTCTAAAGCCCCAAGTGATGGGCGAATCTGGCCTCTCTCGACGGCAGAAATGTAACTCACACTGAAATTTGCGGCAGCAACCTCAGACTGAGTCATATTCAGTCTGAGTCGTGCCTGACGCAGCCGTGACCCCAGGCGCTGCGCCGGGGTCTGCACGGTGGGTTCGCTGGACTCCTTCGTCTTGTCCAACGGGGTGGTCATGTTTGCTGCCTTCTTTCATGGCGGCGCCGTAGGATAAGACGCTCCCCCGCTTTCCCTGCCAGAAGAAATCACACGGACCAGCGTGTGTCATACGGTCATGGTACAGGTACGCGATACTTTCCCGTGGCGCGCCAAAACACTTAGGGGAGCTCCAACTGGCACTCCTCTCCTCGCCAGACGGGTTGCTTGCGGTCGCCTGGTTTGGAACGCTGTAAAACCGCTTTGTCGGCGCCCCTTGACATGGCTCCAACTCGTTCTATTATACTACGAGTCGATGCAACGCGCTATGCTATTCCAGCGACGCGGTTTACTGCGTGTTCGCGATTGTCAGGCGCTGGCCACTCTAGTTCGCGGCGGCGCCAATAGCTCGCCAACCGCGATTTAATCGGCATTTACAGATAGGCGCGCTGGTGATATGCTGGCGGCGCGCGGTTGATTGACGGAGTAGCAAGGGGGCGGCCAAGTTTTGGCGGATTCCAACCAAAATCGACCAGACCATGCAGATTTTGGTTTACACCACCTTCTATTTGCCTTCCTGGGGACATGGATGCGGCGATCCCATTTCTCAGCATATTCTTATTCTACAACCTACCATTTTGGGTAGGTGTGGCGCCGTCACTCGCAGCCAAAGCTCAGCAAAAATACGTTCCGCTCACGCCTCACTATGCGTCTTTCCATCACTGGGCAACTCATCGCGGTGTGAGTTATGCAGTGACTTACTCACCTGCGGCGCGCTGTGCCATGACATCCCCTGTCTAACGGTCGTTGCAGCGCGCGCTCGCTGTAGTTCAGCGCGCCTCACGCGGCGCGTTGACGCGCCCGCCGGGGTGTGCTAGGCTACACGCGCCGGGAGGCCGCCACGCGATGACACGCGGCGCCCCGCCCAACCCGTCACACGCGATGATGGAGGCCATGTCCGGGGCAAGCTGAGCGTTCAGAGACCGACGCCACGCGGCTGCAAGCGTCGGCGCCACTCGCCCCAGCGGATGACCCCTCCTACGCCTGGCGATGAACCGCCCTGTACAGGGGGCGCGGTAATCGGCCACGGGATGCGCCCGTTAGCGCGCGGCGGTTCTGGCTCCATGCGCACATGCGGAGCTGGGCCGAGAGAGGTCTCTGGCCACGCGCCAGAGATGAAATTCGTGGTGGCACCACGGTGGCCAGTCTGGCCCTCGTCCACACTCTTCTGAGATGGACGAGGGCTTTTTGTTTGGCCCGCGCGTGGCGATCACTCGCATGAAACGCGACCGCGTGATGGAGGAACTGACATGCGACGTCTACATTCCTACGGGGACGCTAACCCCTGGGAGCGCGCTCTGATCCTGTGACAGCGGCGAGATTCGACCTGTCGGGGGCGCGCTCCTCCAGCCCGCGCTCCAGCGCGAGCGAACGGCAGGTCGAAACCAACCAGGTCACACGCATCAGCGTGCATATTCCCAGGGAGTGGAATGATGACGAGCATGATACAACCATCCGCGGGCGCAGCGCTGGCCGAGGCGACGCCCCGCGTGCGCGCGCCGGAGCTGGCGGCGCATATCGGCGAGCGTGCGCGGGTAATGGGCTGGCTGCGCAGCGTCCGCGCGCTCGGCGCGATCACCTTTCTCATCGTGCGCGACGGCTGGGGCGAGGCGCAGGCGGTGGCGACCAGCGCCGCTGAGCTGGCGCCGCTGGCCGAGGCGGGCGCCGGAGCCGAGAGTGTCGTGGCGGTCAGCGGGCTGGTGGCCGCCGCGCCACAGGCTCCCGGCGGCGTCGAACTGCGCCAGATCAGCCTGGAGGTGATTACGCCAGTGCGTGCGGCGCTCCCCATCACCATCAGCAAGCGCGAGATCAAGGCGAGCATGGCCGCGCAACTCGACCATGCCATCACCGTCAACCGCCATCCCCGTCGCCGCGCCGCCTTCCGGCTGGCCGCCGCCGCCATCCGCGGCTACCGCGAGACGCTGACCGCGCTCGGCTTCACCGAGATCCAGACGCCAAAGCTGGTCTTTTCCGCTACAGAAGGCGGCGCCAATGTCTTCCCCGTGCAGTATTTCGACCAGACGGCCTACCTGGCGCAGAGTCCGCAGTTCTATAAACAGGCGATGGTTGGCGTCTTCGAGCGCGTCTTCGAGGTCGGGCCGGTCTTTCGCGCCGAGCCAAGCGACACAACCCGCCACCTCTCGGAGTACGTCAGCCTGGACGCTGAGATGGGCTTCATCGAGGACCACTTCACGGTGATGGCGCTGCTGCGCGACACGCTGGCGGGCGTCTTCGCGCGGATCGGGGCGGACTGCTCGGCGGAGCTGGCGCTGCTCGGCGCGCGGCTGCCCGAAGTTCCTGCCGTCATCCCGCACCTCCACTTCACCGAGGCGCAGGAGCTGATCCTGCGGCTGCACGGCGTGGATTCGCGCGGCGAGCCAGACCTGGCGCCCCGTGAAGAGCGCTGGCTGGGCGAGTGGGCGCTGGCCGAGCATGGCAGCGACTTCCTGTATGTCACCGGCTACCCGATGCGCAAGCGCCCGTTCTACACGCATCCAGACCCGGCGCGGCCCGACTACTCGGCCTCGTTCGACCTCCTGTTCCGGGGAATGGAACTGGTGACGGGCGGGCAGCGCCTGCACCGCTACGAGGATTATCTGGCGGCGCTGGAGCGGCACGGCCTCGCGCCGGAGCCGTTTGGCTGGTATCTGGACGCCTTTCGCTATGGGATGCCGCCAGAGGGTGGATTCGCCATCGGGCTGGAGCGACTGGTCGCGCAACTCATCGGCGCGCCCAGCGTCAAGCTGGTGACGCTCTTCCCGCGCGACCTCCACCGCCTGACGCCCTAAACCCATCTGGCCAGGCGTGAGCTACGGACGTGGGCTACAATAGCGAGGTGGCGCGCCTGGCCGCTCTCGTTCGCGGCGGAGCCACGCTCTCGTACAAGGGGGAGGAAACGTCAGATGGCGCGCTCGCGTTCGGCGCAGGCGCCCGTGGTGGGCAATACATTGTTGGGGCTGGTGGGACTCGCCATCGTCGTTGGCGCCGTCGTCGGCTGGCTTCTGCCACATCTGGGGGGGCCGCTGGCGGGAGCGTTCAGCCGCCCAGTGGCAGGCAGCGGCGTGGACCCAGTGACATTCCTTGGCGCCGCGCTGACCACGCTCGGCGTTATCGTCGCCATTCTCATCGGCTACAACGTCGCGGGGCTACAAACCGCTGGCCAACTGATGTCACTGGCGCTAGCGCGGGCGATGCTACTCTCGCTGGCGCCGTTCCTTCTCTGCTGGACGCTGACGACCGGCGTAGGGCTGGTCTACCTGCTGGTGATCCCGACCGCGATGGGCCAGCTCTGGCAGATCGTCATCTGGTTCGCCGCCGTCGTCCTCTGCATGCTCAGCTATCTCTGGACGCTGCCCTGGCGTCTCTCCGGTGGATACGCGGCGCGCTGGGCGGTGGCTGACCTGCGCGCCGCGCCGATGGCTGAGTGGGAATCGCGCGATGGCTACGACGTGCTTCAATCCAGCATTGCCGCCGCCATCCAGCGCGGTGACCTTGGTAGCGCGCGGGCGATGGCGCTGACCCTCAGCGACTTTCTGGCGGGCGAGAGCGACGCCACTGCCGAGCGCGAGAACCACTACGACCGGGGCCGCTACCGCGCGCTGAAGAACCTGCTGACGGGCTGCGCGCAGTTCTCCGGCGCGGCGCCCACCGCCGTCGCCTATCAGCTCGGCTTCGTCTCGGCTGGCGGGCTGCTGCGCGCCGTCGCGACAGGTCTACCCATCGAGGACGCCGAGACCAACATCTTCTCCGGCCTGCTCCGCTCGCTAGGCGACAGTCCTGACCGGATCGATGCGCTGTGGACGGGCGTGCGTCACGCGCTCTGCCGGGGCGACACGCACGTCGCGCCCTATCTGCTGATCTACTGGCGGCGCCATCGTGACTGGGCGCCTGACGACCCGCGCGCTGTTCGGCGATTGGCCGATGGTCTCGCCCGCCTTCACGCCGAGACGACCGCCGAATTGCTGCGGGCGCTGCCCACTGAGCAGGCCGAACGCGAGGCGGCGCGGGCGCTGGCCGACCTCTACCGCTACCTCTCCACCCACCTGCCTCAGCGGATCACCGACGATCAGAGCGGCGACGAGCGGGCGCGCCTGCTGGGGTTGG
>DASVWQ010000337.1:0-7597 GCA_036393135.1 Ktedonobacterales bacterium | reverse complement strand
GGTGGCTCCATGCAGGCGGCTTCAAAACACGACTGAGGGACCGGGAGAGCGTCAGCCTTGATGCCGCTATTCCGCCCCTGCCGGCGTGATGATCTCGGTCGCGGCGGCCTTGGCAGGGATATAGCGCTCGGCGTGACCCAGCGCCGTGAAGGAGAAACCGAGCGGGATCAGGACGGTGAGCGCGCCGATGACAGCATAGACCAGCGCGACATTTCCGGTGCGTTCAATCGCATAGCCGCCCAGCAGCGCGCCGAGCGGGATCGCCGACCACGCGAGCACACTGGCGACGCTGACCACTCTGCCGAGCAGGTGGTTCGGCACGATCAATTGGCGCAGACTTCCCGTATTGATGTTGAAGAGGATACCCAATCCTCCACTGAGTCCCCAGAGCGCAAGGCCAACCCAGTACGTCTGGGTAAAGGCGAAGGCGATGGTCAGCAGTCCTTGCAGCATCAGCGCGCCAAGCGCCACCTGACTGAACGACCAGCGCTTGCGCAAGGAGCCTGCCAGCAGGCCCATGACGACGACGCCGAGGCTCCCAGCCGCATAGAGCCACGCCACCTGTGTGTAGCTGGCATGCAGCCGCACCCGCGCGAAGAGGACGAGCTGCGCGGCAGTGGTGACGGCCACGAAATTGACCAGCGCCATCATTGCAGAGATGTTGCGCAGCACTGGATGGCCCAGCACGTAGCGCAGACCGTCCACCACGTCACGCACGATATGCTTGTGCGCGCGCTCCTCATCGGCCCGATTGAAGCTCGTGCGAATCAGCGCTAACGAGCCGACCGAGATCAGGAATGAACCGGCGTCGAAGAGCATCAGCGTCGACACAGGCGTCAGCAGGACCAGCGCGCCGCCAAGCACAGGGCCAATGACCTGCGCCGCTGAGTAACTCGCCTGCACGCGCCCATTCGCCGCGACCAGGTCATCCGCGCGCACGAGGCCGGGAATCGCCGCAAACTCCGCCGAATTGAAGAAGATGCCCAGCGTCGCCTGCACAAACGCCACGCCGTAAATCCACTCGACGGTGAGATGGTGCAGGGCGGCCATCAGCGGAATCGTGGCGATCACCGCCGCCCGCGCCAAATCGGCCAGCATCATCAGCCGCTTGCGATCTACCCGATCAACCCAGGCGCCGATGAGCAAGCCAAAGCAGAGATACGGCAGCATGTCCGCCGCCGTAGTGATCGCCAGGTTCAGCGACGACTGGGTCAGCTTATAGACGATCAGCGGCAGGGCGAAGAGCGTGAACGACGTTCCCAGGTTGGAGGCCGTCTGGCCCACGAAAAAGATCCAGAAGTCAGCGGCGCGACGCTCATTCGGAGCCGCGCTTTCCATCCGACCCATCTCGCTCGCCATGCGCTAGCCTTTGAGTTGCGCAGCCAGGGCGTTGACTCGCGCGCGCGGGCCATAGACCCAGACGGTGAAGTCGCGTCCCTCGCCCTCTGTCTCGGTCTGGAGGTCGAACTGGCTGGCGAGGCGCTCGGCGATGGCGAGGATGCGCTCGCGCTCCGCCGCAGCCGCGCCGCGCGTCGCCAGCGCCACCCGCCCCAGCCGCTCGCCCGGCTCCAGCAGCGACTCCACCAGCGCGATCAGCGCCTCGCGGCCAAAGATCACCTGCATGGGCGGCGCGTTTGGCTCCAACTGGGCTGAGAGATCCTCTCCGGGCGAGCGACGACGCACGCTGAGCGGCGGCAGCGGCGTCTGGACGCGCTCGCTGGGCCGACTGTCCGCCAGGATGCGCTCAGAGGCGTCCACAGCCTCGTCGTAGACCTCGCGCAGGCGCTCCAGCAGGGCGTCACGCTCCTCCTCGCTGGCGTCGGCGTTAGGGTGGACATAGGCGAAGAGGCCGCGCCCCATGTCGTGATAGATGAAAGGAAGGTCGCTCTCGATCTTGCGCCCGCAATTGGGGCAGACAGCCACGTTCAGCAGGCCCGCCAGCAGGCGATAGAGTAGCTGTGGCTCCAGCGTGACGTTCACCGTCTGGTATATGGTAGCGGCGAAAGTCGTCCCGCACTCACAAGCGAATTTCATGGTCGAAGAACGTGGCATCGGGAGTCTCCCAAGAGGCGCCGTCCGGTGGCGCTGGTTGGCTGCGTTGGCTGCTCGCGGGCGTCTGGCGCCACGGTCACAGCCTCCTCAGTGTACCACGCGCGCCCGACGCCAAGCGCTTTGGCGCCGCCCAAAACGGCGCGGGTGTGTTGTCCGGTTAGACGCCCTATGTTATACTCTGTGATGGCGTATTTTCAGCCTTTACGCTGTTTGCGGCGCCACAGCGAAGCTTTCCCTTCGCGGGAGCGAGCGCCACTTCGGAGGCGTCGCCCCGTGCGCTGTCTCGCCGCCTACCATATGGAGCCGCGCGACGCTGGCGTCGCCAACCGCCAGCCGACACGCGCCCATCCACCCTCCAGGAGGCGCCTGTGGTTGCGCTCGGCTATCTCTTTGCCGGCCTCTTCTTCCTCGGCGGCTGCGCATTCGTGCTCTTCTCGCTGACCCTCGCGGACACCCTGAACGCGCTGCTGCTGCGCAGGCGCAAAGACCCCAGCAAGTTCGGCGTCTATGAGTCCGGCGAGACGCCCATCGGCTCCGCGTGGGTGCAGTATCCGCTGGCGTTCTACATCTTCGCCCTGCTCTTCGTCGCGTTCGATGTCGATATCGTCTTCATCCTCTCCTGGGCGGTCATCTTCCACCAGTTGAGCTGGTTCGGGTTCATCGAGATCGTCTTCTTCATCGGCGTGCTGGCCCTCGGTCTCGTCTATGCCTGGCGGAAAGGAGTCATCCGGTGGATCTAAGCGTTCAGCGCGGCGCGCAGGCGCCAGCCCCATCGCTGCGGGCCTACGACCGCGACCACATCCAGGCGCTGCTCCAGCGCCTCACCACACTCGATGAGCGTCTCGGCGCGCCGGTCGTCAAGACGCGACTCAACGCGGGCATCGTCAATATCGACATCCCCTCCGAGAAGCTGGTGGAGGCCGCGCGGACCCTGCGCGACGAGCTGGGATTCGACATGCTGACCTGCGTGACGGGCGTGGACATGATCGACCATCTCGAATCGATCTATCACTTCCGCTCGATGAGCGAGGATTGGCTGCTCCAGGCGCGGGTGCGGCTGACGACCGAGCACCCCGAAGTGGACTCGCTGGTCAGCCTCTATCCCTCCGCAAACTGGCTGGAGCGCGAGCAGTACGACATGTACGGCATCACCTATCGTGGCCACCCGGACCTCCGGCGCATTCTGCTGGAGGATGAGTTCATCGGCCACCCGATGCTCAAGAGCTTCAATACCACCCCCATCGTGCGCCACGACCGCGCCACCACCCAGGCGCCCGCCATCCGGGCCGTCGCGGGGGAAGGTGTGCGCCATCAGGAGCGCATCCAGACCAAGCGGCTGAACCAGGGGACCATCGAGCGGATTCACCCCGGCATGACGACGATGGGCGGCGCGGCGGTCTATCTGGAGACGGGGCAGGGCGTCGAGCCGCAGACCGGGGCGCCCAAGGGCCGCTATCTGGAGGAGTCCAGCGCGACCGACGCGGGCGCCGACGAGCAATCCACGCCGCCGAAGAAGGGGTAAGCAGATGTCCATAGACGCGATTCGGCTGGAGAATCCTGACTACCAGGATGCGACGGGCCTGCGCAGCGAAGAGATGATCCTCAACATGGGGCCGCAGCACCCCTCGACGCATGGCGTGCTGCGGCTGGTGCTGACCCTCGATGGCGAGACGGTGACGCAATGCACCCCCGTCATCGGCTACCTGCACCGTGGCATGGAGAAGATCTTCGAGAACCGCCCCTACCTTGGGGGCATCCGCTACACCGACAACGCCGACTACCTCAGCCCGATGCTCAACGAGACGGCGTATGCGCTGGCCATCGAGCAGATCATGGGCATCGAGCCGCCGCGCCGCGCGCAGTATATCCGCCTGATCGTGAACGAGATGGAGCGCATCGCCAGCCACCTCGTCGCCGTCGGCACGTATGGCATGGACCTGGGCGCCACGACGCCGATCCTGTGGGCCTTCCGCGACCGCGAGCAGATCCTCGACCTCTTCGAGTCGCTCAGCGGCCACCGCTTCACCCATAACTACATGCGCGTGGGCGGCGTGATGCACGATTTCCCCAAGGGCTGGCTCTCCACCGCCGAGAAGTGGTGCGACCAGTTCATGAAGGTCGGCATCCCGGAGATGCACCGCCTGCTGACGGGCAACGAGATCTTCGACGCGCGCACCGAGGGTGTTGGCTACATCGACCGCGAGCAGGCCATCGCCTACGCGCTGACCGGTCCGCTGGCCCGCGCGTCGGGCGTCGAGTTCGACGTGCGCGTCAACCGCCCCTATGACGCCTATCGCGAGGTCGGCGTGAATATGCAGGTGCGGCGCGAGGGCGACTGCTTCGCCCGCTACATGGTCAAGATGGACGAGATGGCCGAGAGCGTGCGCCTCATCCGTGTGGCCATCGACCAGCTTCCCGGCGGCAGCATCTGCCAGCGGACGCCAGTCGCGCTGCGTCCGCCGCGCGGCGAGACCTATGCCTCAGTGGAGAGCGCGCGAGGCGAGGAGAGCGTCTACATGATTAGCGATGGGTCGGAATATCCCTGGCGCGCCAAGTTGCGCGGTCCGTCGTTCGTCAACCTGCAAATCCTGCCGGAACTGCTGCGCGGTCACAAGATCGGCGATGTCATCGCCATCCTCGGCAGCATTGATATCGTGCTCGGCGACGTCGATCGCTAGAGCGGACAGTGACGCATAGAGTAGAGGCGAGACGCGCGCTATGAACGACGTTCTCCTGACGATCATCCACTTCCTGGTGACGTTCCTGTTCGGGCTGGGCTTCCTGATGACGGCGGCCACCATCCTGGTCTGGGCGGAGCGCAAGGTGCAGGCCTACATGCAGGACCGCTACGGCCCGCTGCACTATGGCCCCGCCGGGCTGCTCCAGTCACCGTTCGACGTGGTGAAGCTGCTGCTGAAAGAAGACATCCACGGGCTGAAGAAGGTCGATAGCATCGTCTTCAAGATGGCGCCGGTGATCTTCTTCGCGCCGGTCATCACGGCGTTCGTGGTGCTGCCGTTCTCGCCGTACCTGACGGCGGGCGCGCTCGCCACGGGCATCATCTTCTATGTCGCGCTCAGCTCGATTGACGTGATCGGCGTCTTCATGGCGGGCTGGGGGTCGAACAACAAGTACGCGCTGATCGGTGGCCTGCGCTCCGCCGCGCAGATGATCTCGTATGAGTTGCCGCTGGTGCTCTCGATTGTCGGCGTGGTGATGCTGACCAGCGTGCTCGCGCCAGGCTGTTCGGGCGCCAGCCCCGACCTCAACACCTGCGGCATCGGCTCGATCTCCTTCACCCAGATCACCGCCGCGCAGATGCAGCCGAACGCGCCGTGGTTCTGGTTCGCGCTGGCGCAGCCGCTGGGGCTGCTGGTCTACTACATCTGCGGCCTGGCCGAGACCAACCGCTCGCCCTTCGACCTGCCAGAGGCGGAGTCGGAACTGGTGGCGGGCTATCTGACGGAGTATAGCGGCCTGCGCTGGGCGATGTTCTTCCTGGGCGAGTATGGCAACATGACCATCGTCTCGGCGGTCTCGACGGCGCTCTTCCTGGGCGGCTGGTCTGGCCCCGGCGCGGCGATTGGCTTCTGGCAGGGCGTCTTCGGGACGACGGGCGGCGGCGGATTCGTCGCCGGGCTGATCTTCAACGTGATCGCCCTGTTCTGGTTCGTCCTCAAGATGACCCTGCTGCTGATGGTCTTCATGTGGATCCGCGCGACGCTGCCCCGCCTGCGCGCCGATCAGCTCATGCGCTTCGCCTGGCTCTTCCTGATCCCGGTGACACTGCTCAACATCATCATCACGGGCGCGGCGCTGCTTCTGCCGATCGGCGCAACCGGGCAGATCGTCGTCGCGGCGGTCATCAACTGGGTGATGATGTTCCTGATGATCTTCGCATTCCGTCGCCTCACAGGTGTCTCGCCACTGGGCAAGACGCCGCGCTGGATCCAGCGCGAGGTCGCGGCTGGCCCAACGCCCAAGCCCGCCCTCACCAGCCCGGTGATCGAGGCGAAATAGCCCGCACGGCTCGGCGCGGATAGTCCCTCCCATGGGATGTCCGCGCCGCCGCGTGTCTGACGCCCTGGCGTGAAGGAGAGGCGATAGCATGGCGATTCGCGTGGTGATGCTCGATATTGGCGGCATCCTCGAAGTGATTCCCGAAGGCGGGGACCCCGCGACTCGCTATCCGCGCTTCGATGCGGAATGGGACGCGCAGCTGGGGCTGCCCGCTGGCAGTGTGACGGCGGCTGTAGACGCGCTGGCCGAGGATGGCGCGTTTGGCCGCTGCACGTATGCGGAGTTCTGCGCGCGGCTGCGCCAGTCCACCGGCATGAGCGCGGAGGATTTCCCGACCTTCGAAGCGGAGTTCTGGGACATCTATATGGGACAGCCCAACGAGGAACTGATCGCCTGGTTCGGCGCGCTGCGTCCGCGCTACCGCACTGCCATCCTCACCAATAGCTTCGTCGGGGCGCGCGAGCAGGAGGAGGCGCGTTACGGCTTCACCTCGCTATGCGACCTGGCGATCTACTCGCACGAGGAGGGGCTGCGTAAACCCGACCCGCGCATCTTCGCGCTCGCCGCCGAGCGCCTGGGCGTCGCGCCAGCGGAGATCGTCTTCCTCGACGATGTTCCGGCCAATATCGAGGGCGCTCGCGCGTTCGGCTATCACGCCGTCCTATTCAGCGACACGACGCAGGCCATCGCAGACATCGAAACGCTCCTGGCTGGCCAGGGCTGACGCGCGGGGAGCCTGTGGAGCGCGCCAGATGGGGGCGTAGTTGCGCGGCGCGACGCGGGGCGCTATACTGACGGCATGGCGCGCACGGAGTTTGAACGCGCGCCTGCGATGCCTTATTAGGATCAGCCCAGGCGGGGAGGCGATGCCCAGTGGGGACGTGTGAGCGCTGCGGCGCGGACGCGGTAGACGGCAGGGGCCTATGCCGCAACTGTGGCTGGCAGGCGTCAGCCAGCCTGTACGATGACGCCCCCTCCCTTGGCGAGACTCGCGCAGCGGACCCGGCGTTGTTGCCGCCGGTGGCCGGGCGCTACCCCGCTGGCGGCTCCGGCTACGACCGCATGCCATCCGCCGCGACCCAGGCCGCTCGCTCGCCGCGCTCTGGCCCGATGGGTGGCCCGATGTCTGGCCCGAACTCCGGCCCTGACCACGCCACGACCCGCTTCTGTGGTACGTGTGGCGCGCGTATCACCGGAACCGAGACCTTCTGCGGGCAGTGCGGCGCGCCGCTGAACGCTGGCTCGCAGCCCGGTAGCGGCGCGGGCCGCTACGCGCTCGGCGGCGTCTCGTCCTGGGACGACAACGACGCCTATACCGAGGCGATGCCGGAGTCACCGACGATGGCCGCCTCGCACAACCCCTTCGCCGTTGACAGCTACGGGCGCTCCTATCCGCAGCCCTACGGCCAGCGTGGCGCGCAGGTGGGCGGCATGGCGCGCTCCACTCGCCTGACGTGGGGCATCGTCTGCCTCGCCATCAGCATCGTGCTGGCCCTCGGCGCCATCGCCATCCTCGTGCTGTAGC